>NZ_QAIJ01000057.1:16627-17962 GCF_003060985.1 Stenotrophomonas sp. HMWF023 | reverse complement strand
ACCCCCGATGTAACCGGACACCGCGTTGCTCACCCCTTTGACGTGCTGGAACACGCCCTGCACGCCCCAGAAACACCCGCCGGCAAAGACCACGCTGGCAAGGCTGGCGTCATCGCGGAACGCCGCGTCGCCGCTGGGTACAGGCAGCGCCTGCAGCTGTGCCGTGGGCTCGGCCGCTGCGGCCACCGCACCGCGATCCACCAGCAGCACACCGGCGACCAGCGCGGTGGCGACCAGGCCGGCGACGCCGGCGGCAATGCCCTGTTCGAAGGAGAGTTTCATCGTGTGCTCCCGGTTCAACCGAAGGTAAAGGCGTAGGCCTGCACGCCTGCGCCGAGGAATTCGATCTCGAAACGATGCGGACCGATCGTGCCGCGCTGGCGGATCAGCTGGTACAACCGGTGTTCGCTCACGGTGCCGGTGCCATCGGCAGCCACGTCGGCGCCGGCATCGGTCGCAGGCAGTGGCTTGCCATCGAGCAGCACGCGGAAGCGCACCGGCGTTCCGTCCTCGCCCGGTGCCAGCACCAGATGCAGATCGCGGGCATGGAACTGGAAGGCGATGCGCCCGCCGGCCTGCTGCAGCTGTGCCGCTTCATCGTTGACGAGCCACTGTCCGGACAGGCCCCATTGGTTCAGCGCCAGGGTGGATGGCAGCGTGTAGCCGAATACTGCGTCGGCGCGCTGCCCGCCCGGTGAGGCGAACTGCTCGGCACGTGCGTGGCCCAGATAGGTTTCCGGTGAGCGCAGGTTGCCCATGTCGGCCTGCGTCGCTACGCCCTGCAGGTCGGCCGCAGCGGGGTCCGCAGGCGGTGGCAGGTCGGTCTTCCCGGCTTCCACCAGCAGACGACGGATCACCTGTTCGGAGTGCGCGTAGTTGCCCTCGCCGAACTGGTGACCGCGGATGTTGCCCTTCGCGTCGATGAAGTAGTGCGCCGGCCAGTAGCGGTTGTTGAACGCGCGCCAGATCGAATACTGGTTGTCGAGTGCGACCGGGTACTCGACCTTCAGCTGCTGCACGGCCTTCATCACGTTGCGCGGGTCGCGCTCGAACGCGAACTCCGGCGTATGCACGCCGACCACCACCAGACCATGGTCGCGGTAACGCTGCGCCCACTCGTGCACGAATGGCATCGCGCGCAGGCAGTTGATGCAGGAGTAGGTCCAGAAATCGATCAGCACCACCTTGCCGCGCAGCTGCTCCGCACTCAGCGGTGGGCTGTTGAGCCAGCCGGTGGCGCCGCTCAGCGAAGGCAGCGTGCCTTCCACCGGCAGCGGCGCGCCTGCCTGCCCGGCCGCCATCATCATCATCGGCGGTGCTGCTGGTTGCGCGTCG
>NZ_QAIJ01000057.1:6843-16607 GCF_003060985.1 Stenotrophomonas sp. HMWF023 | reverse complement strand
GACCGCGGACAGGCGGGTCAGCAGGCCGGTGTCCCAGCCCAGGCCGATCGCCACCACCGCCAGCAGCGCGGCCACGCCCAGTACCCGGCGCAGCACATTGCCCAGGCCGAGGCGGGCCTGCAGTGCACGGAACACGCGGCCGCCCACCCACACCGCCAGCGCCAGCGCGGTGACTGCGCCCAGCGCGTAGGCCAGCAGCAGCGAACTGGTGCCGGCACTTGCGCCGTTCAGGGCGGCGCCGGTCAGCACCAGGCCGAGAATCGGGCCGGCGCAGGGCGCCCACAGCAGGCCAGTGGCGATGCCGATCAGCAGCGAGGTCCATGCGCCGCCACGGCCGGCCGCATCCGCGGCGTCAGCGCGCGCGCTCAGCCGCGCACCGATGCGCTGGAACGGCGCCAGCAGATGGTCGGCCAGTGTCGGCCACAGCAGCGCGATGGCGAACACGGCCATCAGCACCAGTGCCACCCAGCGGCCGATCTGGTTGGCCTGCGCCACCCACTGGCTGCCGACCGCGGCCAGGCTGGCAACCACGGTGAAGGTCAGTGCCATGCCCAGCAGCAGCGGCAGGGTGCTGCGCAGGAAAGGACGATCGGCGCGTGCGAACACGAATGGCAGCACCGGCAGGATGCACGGGCTGAGCAGGGTCAGCACGCCCCCGAGATAGGCAAGCAGCAACAGCAGCATCATCACGCTCCCGAAATGGGGGAAGAACCCAGCGGCACGCGCCAGCCGCCAGCGGCGTCCTGTTGTGCAGCCCCGGGAATGAACGCCATCGCGGCGCCGTTCATGCAGTAGCGCAGTCCGGTCGGGCGTGGGCCGTCGTTGAACACGTGGCCGAGGTGGCCGCCACAACGACGGCAATGTGCTTCCACCCGCAGCATGCCGAAGGTGGTGTCACGGTCCTCGCCGATGGCGTTGTGCAGCGGCGCCCAGAAGCTGGGCCAGCCGGTGTGGCTCTCGAACTTGGTGGACGACGAGAACAGCGGCAGCGCACAGCCGGCGCAGGCGAACGTACCCTGCCGGTGTTCCTTGTTCAGCGGGCTGCTCCAGGGGCGTTCGGTGGCCTGCTGGCGCAGCACGGCATACTGCGCCGGGCTCAGCAGCCGACGCCACTCGGCATCGCTGCGGGCCACCTCGAACTGTCGCGAAGGCCGTGCCTCGGCAGCGGCGGGGGCAGCGCGGCTGCACGCGCCCAGGCCCAGCAGGCCGGCGGCGGTGACAGCACCGCCCAGGCCCAGCAGATGGCGGCGGGTGAGGGACATGGTGGACTCCGGGAAGGGGCGACGGGGTCATGCTGCGCCCCCTCCGGTCAACGAATCCTCACGCAGGATTCAATTTTTCGTGAGGTATCCACGCCGCTCCCGCGCCACAATGCGGGCAGCCTCCCCACTGGCCCGAATCTGCCGATGTCCGCCAAACGTGTCCTGATCGTTGAAGACGATGCCCATATCGCTGACCTGCTGCGCATGCACCTGGGTGATGAGGGCTATGAAGTCGCGCACGCCGCCAGCGGCGATGCCGGCCTGCGCCTGATCGAACAGGAAGGCCCGTGGGATGCGCTGGTGCTGGACGTGATGCTGCCGGGCGTGGATGGCCTGCAGGTCTGCCAGCGTGCACGCGCGATGGCGCGCTATGTGCCGATCATCATCATCAGTGCGCGCGGCAGCGAAACCCAGCGCATCGTCGGCCTGGAACTGGGCGCGGACGACTACCTGGCCAAGCCCTTCTCGATGCCGGAGCTGGTGGCACGCGTGCGTGCGCTGCTGCGCCGCGCTGAAGCCATGGCACAGAACGCGCGCATCGATGCCGGGGCGATTGAACTCGGTGGGCTGCGCCTGGACCCGGTCGCGCGCACCGCCGCCGTCGATGGCAATGCACTGGAACTGACACCGCGTGAGTTCGAGCTGCTGCTGTTCTTTGCCCGCCACCCGGACCAGGTGTTTGCGCGGATGGAACTGCTCAACCAGGTCTGGGGCTACCAGCACGATGGTTACGAGCACACGGTCAACACCCACATCAACCGCCTGCGCAGCAAGATCGAGACCGACCCGGGCAATCCACGGCGTCTGCTGACGGTATGGGGGCGCGGCTACAAGCTGGTCGACCCGGCCGGGGCGGCAGCATGATCAAGCCGAACCTGTGGCAGAAGCTGGCGCTGGTGATGTCGGCGCTGATGCTGATGTGCTGCATGGCGCTGCTGGCCTGGCAGATGCGTACCAATACCCGGCATGAGCAGGAAGTGGTGCAGCGCCTGTCGCTGGGGTTGGCCGAGCACATCGCCCAGCGCAGTGAGCTGATGGACACCAGCGGCATGCGCGATGCGGCGGTGCGCGCCTTGTTCGGCCAGCTGATGGCGGTCAACCCCAGTGTCGAGGTGTACCTGCTGGACGACCAGGGCCGCATCCTCGGCCACGATGCGCCCAGCGGCCACCTGATGCGCAGCCAGGTGGACGTGGCACCGCTGCGGCGCCTGCTGTCCGGCGCGCCGCTGCCGATCCTCGGTGACGATCCACGCAGCACGGATGGTCGCAAGGTGTTCAGTGTCGCGCCGCTGGTGGTGCAGGGGCGGCAGGCCGGCTACGTGTACGTGGTGCTGGTGGGCGAACACCGGCAGATGCTGGCCGATGACCTGGCCGCTGGCAGCCAATGGCACACCACGCTGTGGTCGGTGCTGTTGATAGGCGGGCTGGGCCTGCTTGCCGGCCTGGTGGCCTTCTACTGGGTGACCCGGCCGCTGCGCCAGGTCACCCGGCGCATACAGGCCTTCGACATCGACGCACCGACGCCACTGCCCGCGCCGGTACCGCTGCGCGCGGGCGAGCGCGATGAGCTGAAGATCCTCGAACATGCCCATGCACAGATGGCACAGCGGCTGGGCGAACAGTGGCAGCAGCTGCGCCAGCAGGACCTGCAGCGCCGCGAACTGGTGGCCAACATCTCGCACGACCTGCGCACGCCGTTGTCCTCGCTGCACGGTTACCTGGAAACGCTGGCACTGAAGGAAGCCACGCTGTCGCCGCAGGAGCGTCGTCGCTATCTCGGTATCGCGATTGCGCAGAGCGCCAAGGTCGGCCGTCTTGCCCGCGCGCTGTTCGAGCTGGCGCGGCTGGAACACGGCGAAGTGCGGCTGGAGTGGGAAGTGTTCGCACTGCCGGAACTGCTGCAGGACGTGCTGCAGAAATTCGAGCTGGCCGCGCAGGCGCGTGGGCAGCGCCTGCATGCTGAGTTCCCGCCGGGCTTGCCGCTGGTGCGTGCCGATCTCGGTCTTGTGGAGCGCGTGCTGACCAACCTGCTCGACAACGCGCTGCGCCATGCGCCGGACGGTGGCAGCGTGCAGGTGCATCTGTCGGCACTGCCCGACAGTGTGCAGGTGGCGGTACAGGACGATGGCCCCGGGGTATTGCCGGCGCTGCGTGGGCAGCTGTTCCAGGCGCCGGCGGCACTCGGGGCACGGCGTGGCGAAAACGGCGGGCTCGGCCTGCTGATCGTGCAGCGCATCGTGCAGTTGCATGGCCGGCGCATCGAGCTGCGCGAAAGCGAGCAGGGTGCGCTGTTCGTGTTCGCCTTGCCACGCGCGGATGCCGAGACGAACTAGACGTCTTCTGCCGGTGGCGCGATACCGCTTTCCATCGGCAGCAGCAGCCGGATGCAGGCACCACCGAGCGCCGAATCAGCCACTTCCACGTGGCCGCGATGCTTGTCTGCCACTACCTGCACCAGCGCCAGCCCCAGCCCGAAACCCGGGCTGGCCTGGTCCAGCCGCACGTAGGGCTGCAGCACCTGGCTGCGCAGTTCGACGGCGATGCCGGGGCCGTCGTCCTCCACCTGCAGGCACAGCCATCCCTCGTTGAGCGTGCTGACAATGCGGATCTGCCGGCGCGCATAACGGAGCGCGTTGCCCAGCAGGTTGCGCAGCGCCAGTTCCAGCATGTGGCGGTTGACGTTGACCAGCCCTGCCGGTGACAGGTCCTGCTGCACGGGTATCGTCAGTGGGGCGAACTGGTCGACCACCCCACGCACCAGTGCGGCCAGCTGCAGGCGTTGACGGGTGAGCTGATGGCAGCGGCCGAGTGCGGCGTATTCAACGCCGGCGTCGGTCAGGTGCTGCAGCCGATCCACATCGATGCGCAGCCCGGACAGTGCATCGCGCTGGGCGTCATCCAGTCCGGTTTCTTCCAGGTCCGCAAGGCCGAAACGCATCCGTGCCAGCGGCGTGCGCACTTCATGCGCCACCGCCTGGGCCAGCACGCGCTGGCTTTCCAGCAGCAACTGCAGCTGTTCGGCCATGTGGTTGAATGCCTTGGCCAACGGCCGCACCAGCGCGGTACTGGCGCGCGGCGCGCGGCTGTCGAGCTGGCCATCGCGCATCCGTCGCGCGGTCTGCGCCAGCTGCGAGACATCGCGCCACAGCCGGTAGACCATCACGTACATCGGCAACGCCACCGCCACCATCAGGATCAGCAGGATGATGGCCACGCCGGAGGCCTCGCTGTCCTGCCATCCTTCTTCGGGCAGGGCCTGGTCCAATGGTCCCAGGATCAGCGCACTGCTGCTGTTGCCGACACGCTGCAGGCTTTGCATGCTGTCCAGTTCGATCTGCACGTGTCCGTTGAGCAACCCCTTGCGCTGTTTTGCCGGCAGTATCGCGGCAGCCTCGGTCAGCGGCAGCAGCTGCAGCGGATAGGCGAAATCGCTGTCCAGCTGTTGTGCCAGGGCTGGCCACTGCGCCGGTGGCGTTTCGGCGAAGCGATGTTGCAGCATCGCGTGTGGGCCGCGCATTTCCGCCTGCAGGCTGGCCTCGGTGCGGTCTTCCAGCAGCGCATCCCAGGCCCACAACCCGGCGACGATCAGCAGAAGGTGGACGACCAGGAAGCCGATGCCGTAGCGCAGGAAGTGGAAGGCGTGGCCACGCATGGCCGAAGATGGGTGCTTCATCCCCATGCCGATCGGCTGAACAGGTAACCACGGCCGCGCACGGTCTTGATCCGCTCGGGCTGTTCCGGGTTGTCGCCCAGTTTGCGCCGCAGGCGTGAGATGCGCGCATCGATCGAGCGGTCCAGGCCATCGAAGGCGATGCCGCGCAGGCCGCGCAGCAGCGCATCGCGGTCGAGGATCTGCCCGGCGTTGCCGGCGAGCAGGAACAGCAGGTCGAATTCGGCGGTGGTCAGCTCCAGCAGGCGGCCCTGCAGATGCACGTTGCGGGTGGACGGGTCGATGCTCAGTTCACCGAAACGCAGCGCTTCATCGCGTGGCTCGACCCGGCGGTGGCGGCGCAGATGGGCGCGCAGCCGGGCCAGCAACACCCGCGGTTCGATCGGCTTGCCGATGTAGTCGTCGGCGCCCAGTTCCAGCCCCAGCACCTGGTCGATGTTGTCGGTACGGGCGCTCAGCACGCAGATGATCCCGTCATAGTGGGGCCGGATCTGCCGACACACTTCGAAACCATCCTGGCCCGGCAGGCCGATGTCGAGCAGGACCAGCGCCGGCTTTTCGCTGAGGATCCGGGCGATCGCGCGCTGGCCGCAGCGCTCATGGGCGACCTGGTAACCGTGGCGCTGCAGGTAGTCGCTGACCATCGTGCCCAGCCGAGCGTCGTCTTCAACCAGTACGATATCCAGCATTTACAAGGCCTCCGGGGCGCTTCCGTACCGCCGTGGCACGAGCGCGGCGATGCTATCCCAGCTGTCGGGCCGCCCGGGTCCTGGGGGCGGGCGCCATTCAGCCGGGGTTGCTGGCGCACGGGCCGGGCCTCAGGCCGGGCAATGACTTGGCTGCAGCGTAGCAATCCGGTTGTTACAAAACGTTACGCAAGGCGCGCCTGCGGTGACGGTCGCTGACAGCGCTACGACTGACGTGGCGCTCGGTGGGGCGGAGCATGGCAGCTCTCCCCATCCGCGTGCCGCCCTCATGCCGTCCGCCTCCTGCCCCGTGCTTTCCCTTGATTGCCATTGCCATGGAGGCCAGCGATGAGCGGCGTGGTCGGGGCCTGGCTGCCGCCTGCCGACGACGAGCAGCTGCTGCAGCAGCTGGCGCCGATGCTGCGGGCACTGCAGCAGCGCGGCCGCGGTCGCATCGGTTACTGGACCGATGCCGACGCCGGTTTGGCCCTCGGTCATTGCCGTGCGCCGACCGACATGCCGTTGCAGCCGCTCAGTTCCAGCTGTGGGCGCTACGTGCTGTGCCTGGATGGCCGCATCTACAACAGGGCGGCGCTGCAGTCGCAGCTGCGTGATCTGCCGCGCAGCTGCACCGATGCACGCCTGCTGCTGCAGGCCATCGTCGAGTGGGGCGTGCAGCGTGCGCTGTCGCGCATCGAAGGGGCGTTTGCGTTCAGCGTCTGGGACCGCCACGCGCATGAACTCTGGCTGGCGCGCGACCCGGTCGGCGAACGGCCGCTGTATTACGGGTGGTATCAGGGCCAGTTTCTGTTCGCTTCGGAGTTGAAGGCGCTGCAGGCCTTCGCCGGGTTCGCTCCCAGCATCGACCAGGATGCATTGAGCCTGCTGCTGCGCCATGACTATGTGCCCGCGCCGCATACCATCTATCGCGGCATCCACAAGCTGGTGGCCGGGGCGATGCTGCGCGTGGATCTCAACGACCATGCCGCCGGCGGATCAACGCAGGCGACGCAGGGAGGCAATCGCTACTGGTGCGCGCGCGATGAGATGCAATCAGCGCTGCAGGAGCCGTTGCAGCCGGCGCCCAGCCTGGAGCAGGCCACCGACCAGTTGGAGGTGGTGCTGCAGCAGGCGATCGCCGCGCGCATGCATTCACCCGTGGCCTGCGGTGCGTTCCTGTCCGGTGGTACCGATTCGTCGCTGGTGGTGGCGATGATGCAGGCGCAATCGGCGTTGCCGGTCGAAGCATGGACGGTGGGTTTCGATGACCCCGGTCACGACGAGAGCGACTGGGCCTCGCAGGTCGCCCGCCATCTGGGCGTGCATCACCACCTGCACAGGATGGACAGCCGGCAGGGCCTGGATCTGCTGCAGCGCTTGCCGCAGGTCTGGTGCGAACCGTTCGCCGATGCCTCGCAGCTGCCCACCTTGCTGGCCAGCGAGCTGCTCGGCGCGCGCAAGCCGGTGGCGCTGACCGGCGACGGCGGCGACGAACTGTTCTTCGGCCACCCCAGTTATGGCCGCGCGTTGCGCAATGCGCGCCTGTGTGGTGGCCTGCCGGACTGGGTGCGTGACCTCGCGCGGCGTGGCAGCAGCCGCTTGAACGTCGAGCGTGGTCGTCTTGGCGGTTGGCGTGCATTGGTGGCCGAAGTGGCGGCCAACGATGTGGAGGGGCATTACCTGCAGCGCGTCACCCGCTGGCGGCAGCCGACCCAGGTGGTACTGGGCGCACGCGAGCCGGCGACGATCTTCCAGCAGCAGGACACCGCACTGCCGGCAGAAGCGCGCATCCAGCTGCTGGATTTCCGCATGGATCTGGCCGAAGGCATCCTTGCCAAGGTCGACCGCGCCGGCATGGCGGCCGGCGTGGAAACGCGCTCGCCGTTGCTGGACATGGAGGTGGTGCGCCTGGCCTGGCGCCTGCCGCAGCACCTGAAATACCACGACGGTGAGCACAAGCGGATCCTCAAGCATCTGCTGTCGCGCTACCTGCCCGCGCCGCTGGTCTATCGTCCCAAGCGCGGTTTCGGCCCGCCGATGGCGCGCTGGCTGGCCGGCCCGCTGCGTGACTGGGCGGAAGCGCTGCTCGACCCACAACTGCTGCGCAACCAGGGCTGCTTCGATGCGGTGCGCGTGCGTGCGATCTGGGAGGCGTTCCTGCGCGGCGAGCGCAAATGGCATACGCACCTGTGGAACGTGTTGATGTTCCAGGCGTGGTACCAGCATTGGCACGGCAACCGCGGGCGCTGAGTATTCCTTGCGCGACGGACTCATTCTGCGCGGCACAGGGCGGAGGCCCTTGCGTGCGAATGTCCTCCGGCGCCGGCCGTTGGCCGTCACCTCCCCCTTTACTTCGCACGCAAGGGCCTCCGCCCTGCGTGGGGAGATCTTCGGTGGCCTCAGGAAAGCAGCGATCTGCGCGCCTGGTGCCGCAAGCCGAGCGTCGTCGTGGCCGGTAAGGGTTTGGACAAAGTAAAGGAGGAGGGGGCGGCCGCAGGCCGGCGCCGGGGGACATTTGCCCAGGCCCCTACCTGCCCCGACGGGGCCCTTCAGCTCGCAGAGACCCGGACGAAGACGCGCTCCAGAATCCAGATGCCAGGCAAAAAAAGACCCGGCAGAGGGAGGGATCTGCCGGGTCCGGATTGCATGGGGGGAGGGACCCATGCAATGAGCGTGGGCGTCGCGCCAGTGGCTGTTGCCAGTCGCATCCGCCGTGCATTTGTATTGATGCAATGCAGCATACGCCGATCATGCGGCATTGCAACAAAAATCATCAAGGCACCGTCTCCGGCGCCTTGATTCCTTTCAGATCAATGGGTTGATCAGGCGGCAGGGCCGCGATAGCGGCAGCCCGAGGTGCAGGTTTCGTGCACCGTGATCTCGCTCAATGCCGGCAGGATGGGCTTGAGCTCGTTCCAGATCCACACCGCCAGATTCTCGCTGGTCGGGTTCTCCAGGCCGGGGATGTCATTGAGGTAGTGGTGGTCCAGGCGGTCGTAGATCGGCTGGAACGCCGCCTTCACATCGCCGAAATCCATGATCCAGCCGGTCTGCGCACCCGGCTCGCCCTCGACCTTCAGTTCCACCCGGAAGGAGTGGCCGTGCAGGCGCGCGCATTTGTGCCCCGGCGGCACGTTGGGGAGGCGGTGCGCCGCCTCGAGCATGAAGACTTTGAAGATTTCCATGTCGCGATTGTACGCCGCAGGCGCCCGATCAGCCCGGTCCCGCGTTGTTCTTCCGTGAAGAAATTCTTTCCATCCGGATGAAGAGATGATAGTTTCTCTTATATCCGTATGAAGAGATGTTATTGGCCGCAGCCCGGCCAGGCATGGATTACTGCGGAACTTACCTCGTCCTTCCACTACCTCCCCCACATCGTCATGCCCCAGCACACCCTGCTCGTGGCGGCCCTGGCCGTCGCTCTGGCCGCGCCTTTGTCTGCCGCCGCCGAAACCACCGCCGACGCCAGCGGCGAAGCCAGCACCCTGGCTGCCGTGCGCGTCACCGGTTCCAACATCAAACGCGCCGATACCGAAGCCTCCAATCCCGTGCAGGTGATCGGCCGCCAGCAGCTGGAACAGACCGGCAAGGCCACCGTGGCCGATGTGCTGCGCTCGATCTCCGCCAACACCGGCAACGCCAGCAACGAGACCACCAACAACGGTTGGGCGTCGGGCTCGGCCGGCATCGGTCTGCGCGGCCTCTCGCAGAAGAACACGCTGGTGCTGCTCAACGGCCGTCGCCTGGCCAACTACGGCTTCCCGGCCGGCGGCCTGTCGGACACCTTCGTCGATCTCAATGCGCTGCCGCTGGTGGCCGTCGAACGCATCGAAGTGCTCAAGGACGGTGCATCTGCGGTGTACGGCAGTGATGCAGTGGCCGGCGTGGTCAACATCATCACCCGGCAGAACTTCGAAGGCGCCGAGATCGGCGGCAGCTTCGGTGGCGCCGACCAGGGCGGCCTGCACGAGCAGAACCTGAAGTTCGTCGGCGGTCTGGGCGACATCGACAAGGACGGCTACAACATCCTCTTCAGCCTGCAGGCCTACAACCGCGAGCGACTGGACCAGGACGAGCGCAACCTGACCAAGAGCGGCATCTACAGCGACCAGCCCGGCGGCCGCTGGAACGGCTGGTCGGCCAAGG
>NZ_QAIJ01000057.1:0-6833 GCF_003060985.1 Stenotrophomonas sp. HMWF023 | reverse complement strand
GCCAGTGCACCGATCGACGGTCTGGCCGGTGACACCTGCGGCTTCAACCAGGCCCCGTTCACCACCCTGATTCCCTCGACCAAGCGCTACCAGGCCTACGCCAACGGCACCTTCCGCCTTGGCGACAACGTCGAAGCGTTCGGCGAAGTGCTGTACAGCCAGATCAAGAGCGCTGCGTGGTTCGGCAGCAGCCCGTTCTTCACCCTGGAAAGCGGTCGCTTCGCACTGAACGCGCAGACCGGCCTCGCCGAGCCGGTGTCGTCCAACCTGCCGGCCGGCAATCCGTACAACCCGTACGGCCGCGCGATTCCGATCGAATACACCTTCTTCGACCTCGGCGGCACCATCAAGACCAACCGGTCCACCGCCTACCGCGGTGTGTTCGGGCTGCGTGGCAACACCGAGAAGTGGGACTGGGAAGTGGCCGCGTTCGGCGCGCGCAGCAGCGAGCGCGAAACCGTCTCCGGCGGCTTCGCCAACCGGTGGGCCCTGGCCAATGCGCTGGCGACCGGCAGCTACAACCTGCTGAATCCGGCGGCCACGCCGCAGTCGGTACGCGATTCGATCAACATCGCCACCCTGCGTCCGGCCGAGTCGGTGCTGCAGGGCATCGATGCGAAGATCTCCGGCAGTCTCGGCCGCACCTGGGCCGGCGACATCGGCTTCGCTGCCGGTGCCGAATGGCGCCGCGAGAAGCTTGATTCGAACAACCCGTGGCAGATCGATGCCGGTCTGCAGGTGCGCCCGGCGATTGCCGAAGTGCATGGCGAGCGCAAGGTCAGCGCCGCCTATGCCGAGGTCAACGTGCCGCTGGCCTCGACCCTGGAGCTGTCCGCCGCCGCCCGCGCCGATCATTACGATGATTTCGGCGACGCGTTCTCGCCCAAGCTCGGCCTGCGCTGGCAGCCGCTGGATTTCCTGCTGGTGCGAGCCTCGGCGTCGAAGGGCTTCCGTGCGCCGTCGCTGTCGGAGAACTCCAACAGCACCAGCATCGCCTACGGCAGCGTGGTCGATCCGCGTGATCCGGACGTGCCGGGCTCGCGGCAGAACCCGACCTTCTTCACCGTCGGCAACAACGACCTGAAGCCGGAGCGTACCAAGAGCGTGAACTTCGGCGTGGTGCTGTCGCCGTGGGCGAACACCAACCTGAGCATCGACTACTACCGCATCCAGCTGGACAACCTGGTCGGTACCAACAACACCCAGACCCTGGTCAACGACAACGTCGCCGGTGCCGTGCAGCGCGATGAACGTGGCAAGCTGCAGGCGGTCTACAACCGCTACCAGAACCTGAGCGAGCTGAAGACTTCGGGCATCGACGTTGAACTGCGCCAGCGCATCCCGACCACCGCCTTCGGTGACTTCACCGTGACCTCGGCCTACACCCATGTGCGCGACTACCGGCGCCCGACCGTGGTCGGTGGTCCGTTGGTGGATTACGCCGGCAGCAACCTCGGCGCCACCCTGCCGAAGAACAAGGCCACCACCACCCTGGACTGGAAGTACAGCGACTACACCGCTGCGGTGACCTGGTACTACACCAGTGGCTACGACCAGAAGGCCAGCACCGCCGCCGCCGCGGTGCAGAGCCGCGTCGATGCCTACAACCAGTTCGATCTGTACCTGGGCTACACCGGCATCGAGAACCTGACCGTGTATGCCAAGGTGCAGAACCTCGGTGACAAGACGCCGCCGTACGACGCCTCGTTCCCGGGTATCCGCGCACCGTACGACTTCAGCCAGTACGACCTGCGTGGCCGCTACTTCACGCTGGGCTTCGATTACCGCTTCTGATCCACCCGCCGCGGCCGGCCACCCCGTGTGGTCGGCCGTGTTGCCATGTTCCAGGGGAGTCACCGTGTCCTTCCACCGCCGTGCTGTTTTCCCGCTGTTGCTCGCCGTCGCCGCTGCCGTATCGCTGCCGTCCGCGGTGCATGCGCAGAGCGCCTATTTCTTCCCGCAGGCCACCGATGCAGCGGCCTTCGATACCGCCATCCCAACGCCAGAGCAGTTCCTCGGCTATCCGATCGGCAGCCGTTACACCCGCCATGACCAGCTGGTGGCTTACTTCCAGGAGCTGGCCAAGCACTCGGACAGGATCAGCGTGCGCGAGATCGGCCGCAGCTATGAGGGCCGTCCGTTGCTGATCGCTACCGTCACCGCTGCCGGCAACCACGCGCGGCTGGAACAGATCCGCCAGCAGCACGCGACCCTGGTCGATCCGGCACAGCCGCGCAGCGCTGCCGGTGACAGCCCGGTGGTGGTGTGGCTGGGCTACAGCGTGCACGGCAACGAGACCTCCAGCGGCGAAGCGGCGATGCTGACCGCTTACTACCTGGTGGCCAACCGCAGCGCGGAAACGCAGCAGTGGCTGCAGCAGGCGGTGGTGCTGTTCGACCCGGCGCAGAATCCCGATGGCCGCGACCGCGCCGCCAATTGGCACAACGCTTGGGCGTCAGATCCGGCCTCGGCCGATCCGGCCGACAAGGAGCACGTTGAGCCGTTCCCGCAGGGCCGCACCAACCACTACTTCACCGATCTCAACCGCGATTGGCTGGCGCTGACCCAGCAGGATTCGCGACCGAAGGTAGCGCAGTTCCACCAGTGGTACCCGAACGTGCAGATCGACTTCCACGAGATGGGCAAGGACAGCACGTACTACTTCGAGCCATCGCCGAAGAGCATGCATAGTCCATTGATCCCTGCAGCGTCGTACGAGTTCAACAAGACCCTGGCCAAGTACCACGCCCAGGCACTCGATGCGCTGGGTTCGCTGTACTACACCGGTGAGAACTTCGACAATTTCTCGCCCGTGTACGGCTCGACCTATCCGGACTTCCACGGCGCGGTCGGCGTCACCGTGGAACAGGCCAGCTCGCGTGGTCGCGTGCAGGAATCGGTGAACGGCCTGCTGACGTTCCCGTTCACCATCCGCAACCAGGTTGCCACCGGCCTGGGCACCGTGCGCGGTGCGGTGACCGAACGCAGCGCGCTGTTCGATCTGCAGAAGCAGTTCTTCCAGAGCGCGCTGAAGCAGGCCGCGCAGCAGCCGGTGAAGAGCTTCGTGTTCGGCGACGCGCATGATCCGGCATTGACCCGACGCCTGCTGGAGCTGCTGTTGCTGCACAGGATTGAAGTGCATGCGCTGGATCGCGCTGTCACCGTTGATGGCCAGCGTTTCGAAGCAGGCAGTGCCTACGTGGTGCCGGTGCAGCAGGCGCAGTTCCGGCTGGTCCATTCGATCTTTGCCGAGACTCCGCCGATCAAGGGCGACGTGTTCTACGGCAGTACCAGCTATGCGATCGCCCCGGCCTACGGCGTGGCCTCTGCCGGCAGCCGCAGCCGCATCGATGGCGGCGCCCGCGTGCTCGAGGTTCCCGCAGTACAGGGCGGGGTGATCGGCGGTGAAGCGGGCTTCGCCTACGTGATCGACTGGCGCGACTACAACGCGGGCCGCGCACTGGCCGGCCTGCAGGCCAAGGGCTTGTCCACGCGTGCCACCTTCCAGCCGTTCACCGCCAGCACCGCACAGGGTGACGTGGCCTTTGCCGGTGGCAGCATCGTGGTACCGGTGGCCGGGCAGCCACTGCAGGGCGCGGCGCTGCAGGAGGCGGTCGCCGCCGCCGCGCGGGCAGCCGACGTGCAGGTGCATGCGCTGTCCAGTGGCCGCAGCCGTGATGGCATCGACCTTGGCAGTGACGGCGTCAAGGCACTGCGCAAGCCAGCAGTGGCGCTGGTGATGGGCGAGGGCGTGGCCGCCACCGAAATCGGTTCGGCCTGGTTCCTGCTCGACCAGCAGCTTCGCCTGCCGGCCAGCAAGCTGGACCCGCAGCAGCTGGGCAAGGTATCGCTGGACCGCTACACCACGATCGTGCTCTCCGGCGGCACCTACACGGGCATCGACGCAACCGCGGTAGCGGCACTGAAGCGCTGGATCCAGGCCGGTGGCTCACTGGTGACCTATGGCAGCGCTTCAAAGTGGGCGATCGAACAGAAGCTCGCCGACGGCGAGAAGCTGGGCAAGGAAGAGGACGCGGGAGACACCGCGCGCCGCGCCTTCGGTGACCAGCGCGATATCGCTGCGATCGAGCGTGTCAGCGGCAACATCCTCAGCGCCGACGTCGACCCCAGCCATCCCCTTGCGTTTGGCGTGCCGCGCCGACAGCTGGCGATCAACAAGGAGAACACGGTCATCCTGCAGCCGAGCACGAACGGGTTTTCCACGGTGGTGCGGATCGACGACACGCCGCGGGTGAACGGGTATCTGTCCGAACGCAACCGCAGTCGCGTGGCTGGCAGCGCGTGGCTGCTGGTGTCGGCGCAGGGGCAGGGCAATGTGATCCTGTTTGCGGATGATCCGGCGCATCGCAAGTACTGGCATGGCACCGACCGGTTGCTGATCAACGCGATCTTCTTTGGGAATCTGGTGAATCCGGCGAAAGCGCGGGGTTGAGGCGTTCGGCGCCGAGTTGCTATTGAGCTTGGGAGGCAGGGGGCCTCAGTCAGGACACGCCGTAAACCCATCCATGGGGGCTCGATGGCGCCATCCATGGCGCCAACGGTCCTGCCTGAGGCCCCCTGCCTCCCATGACAGTTTCCTGCGGGCGCGGACGCATCAAACCCAGAGCGGGAGCAAGGGCAAAAGCAAAAGCAAAAGCTGGAATTCCGGCTTTTGCTTTTGTCTTTGTCTTTGTCTTTGAATTTGATCCTTCTTCTCCCGGCTACCCGGCGGGACAAGAAGGCGCTGGAAATCTCTGAAGCGGCGTAGGGCGGAGTGGGCGCAAAACCGTGAGCGCCATGGATGGCGCGACCGAGCCCCCATGGATGGGTTTACGGCGTGTTTTGCGCCCACTCCGCCCTGCGCCGCCTCAAGCCAAGCCCACCGCCAGCTTTCAAACCATCCGACAGCCAGCAACAAAAAAGGGACGACGCGTCAGCGTCGTCCCCCGATAAGCAGCCCCCGCGCAGCGGGAGACGCGATCCCTGTCAGCTGGGATCAGCTGGCGCGACCGCCACCGCCACCCTGGCCGCGGCCACGACCGCCACCCGTATTGGCACCGCCACCGCGACGCTGGCCCTGACCGGCACCTGCGCCCGCGCGCTGCTGGCCGTTGCCAGCGCCCTCGCGGCGGCCACCGCCGGCCTTCTTCGGGCCTGCATGTGCATGACGCGGCGCATCGCCGTGCGGACGGCGCGCGTGGGTCTTGCGCGGCACGCGCTCGCCGGTATCGGCCTCGGCCTTGCCCGGAGCACTGTTGCCCCAGCGGATCGGCGTCTGCAGCTCGAAGCCCGGCACATCGCGGATGTCCATGTCGCGGCCCAGCAGGCGCACGATCGCGCGCAGCAGCTTCACTTCATCCTGCGCAACCAGCGAAATCGCTTCACCGGTAGCACCGTTGCGGCCGGTACGGCCAATGCGGTGCACGTAGTCTTCGGCCACCATCGGCAGATCGAAGTTGATCACCTTCGGCAGCTCGTTGATGTCGATACCGCGCGCGGCGATGTCGGTGGCCACCAGCACGGTGACACGGCCGGCCTTGAAGTCGCCGAGCGCACGCAGGCGCTGGCCCTGGCTCTTGTTGCCGTGGATCGCCGCGGTCTTGATGCCGGACTTTTCCAGGAACGCGGCCAGCTTGTCGCTGCCGTGCTTGGTGCGGGCAAACACCAGGGTCTGCTCGCGGCTGTCCTGCGCCAACAGGTGCAGCAGCAGGTCGCGCTTGCGGCTGGCATCGACCGGATGCACCTTGTGGGTGATGGTCTCGGCCACGGTGTTCTTCGGCGTCACCTGGATCTGTTCCGGGTTGCGCATGAACTCCAGCGCCAACTGGCGGATGTTGTCCTCGAAGGTGGCCGAGAACAGCAGGGTCTGGCGGTTCTGCTTGGGCAGCTTGGCCAGGATGCGCTTGATCGAGGGCAGGAAGCCCATGTCCAGCATGCGGTCGGCTTCGTCCAGCACCAGCACTTCAATGCCGGACAGGTCGATGCTGCGACGCTCCAGGTGGTCGATCAGGCGGCCCGGGCAGGCCACCAGCAGGTCCACGCCGCGACGCAGGATGTCGAGCTGGTTGCCCATGCCGACGCCGCCGTAGATGCAGGCGCTGGGGATGCGCAGGTACTTGCTGTAACCGCGCAGGCTGTCATGCACCTGGGTGGCCAGTTCGCGGGTCGGTGCCAGGATCAGCGCGCGCGGCTTGCGCGGGCCGGTACGCACTTCCTGCGAAGCGGTGCCCAGGTGCTGCAGCAGCGGCAGGCCGAACGCGGCGGTCTTGCCGGTGCCGGTCTGTGCGCCGGCCAGCAGGTCGCGACCGGCCAGCACCAGCGGGATCGCCTGCTGCTGGATCGGGGTCGGGGTTTCGTAACCCTGCTCGGCGAGCGCACGCAGCAGGAAGGGCGCAAGGCCCAGGGATTCAAAAGACATCGAGATTGCTCCAAGTACAGTTAACGCCTGTCCGAACGGACAGACGGGGGCAGATCAAACTGATCGGCTGACTCGGAGCGTTCCCGTGAACCGCGCTGCGAGAATTGGGTGCAGCCAACGCGAAGCGCAGGCTGGAATGCGTGACGAACGGCGTCGGAGTGGGGGCGGGCGATGGGGCGGACCCCTGTCGCCGGCGATCCCGGAGGGAAACGGACGGCCGCTGCAGACCCGCATAGTCTAGCGGAAGGATGAGACCTGACGCAAAACAGGCTGTTCAGGTTGGGTTTTCCGGCAGGGCTGCGCCCTGCACCCGCCGAGGCCAAGGCAACGGCAATGGCAACGGCAACGGCAACGGCAAAAGCCGGCATTCCGTGGCATGGCAGGGTGGGTCCGGTTGCGGGGGACGCTGCAAGTA
>NZ_QAIJ01000306.1:9895-29052 GCF_003060985.1 Stenotrophomonas sp. HMWF023 | reverse complement strand
CGAAATTCTTGATGAACGCAGCGGTGTGCGGCTGGCTGACCTGGTGGATGACGAACTGGTCCAGCTCTTCCACTGCCCAGCCCAGTGCGATCTTGGCGGCGGCGAAGGTCTTCTGGGCCAGCTTGATGCCCTCGATCAGCAGCATGCGGGTGTCGGTGACCATGCGGTCCAGGTTGCCCAGGCACAGCTGGTTCCACTCGGTGGCCGAACGGGTCACGCCACCCTTGTAGCGCGGCGCGTCAGGCACCAGCTCCGAACGGGCCATCACCATCGCGGCCGCACCGGAACCGGTGGTCAGCGCCGCCAGCTCGTTGCGGAAGTCGTCGGCGGTGACGTCCGGCGCGGTCATCCGCTCCAGGGTCTTTTCGTACACCAGGTTGGCGGTTTCGCCATCCACCACCAACGCGTAGTCGATCTCACCGCGCTCGAGCATGCGCGCAGCGATGTCCATGCCGTTGATGAAGGCCAGGCAGGCATTGGCGACGTCGAAGGTCATGCATTCGTCGCTGACACCGAGGTTGCCGGACACGATGGACGCGGTGGACGGCTCCAGGTAGTCACGGCTGACCGAGGTGTTGATCAACAGGCCCACCTGCGTCGCATCGATGCCTGCGTCTTCCAGTGCCTTGCGGCCGGCCATGGTGGCCGCGTCGGACGCCAGCACGCCGTTGTCCCACAGGCGGCGTGCGTGGATGCCGGCGATGTCACCGAGGACATCGGTACGGATACCAAGGCGATCCAGCGTCGGCTGGAGCCGTTCGTTGATTTCCTTGGTCGTCAGCGTGTGCGGCGCATCAACGTGAGCCAGGCCGGCAATCGAGACATTCTTGAAGAGCATCGAGGTTAGCGCCAAGGCTCAGGCAAAGGGGGCGCTATTCTATAACCCCCCGGGCCTTCACCGCATCTTTACGAATTCAGCCTTGGCCGTATGGTGAAGGATTCAGCGCGGCGGGCACTGGAAAGCAGCGAAGCGCTGGCTGCCATCGGCCGGGGCCGCAGCGGCCTGCACGGCGTTGGCGCCGGTGGTCGGGGCTTCATTGCGGGCCAGGGTTTCCAGCTCTTCCTGCACGCGCAGCGGGTTGCGGTTGTAGAAACCGACCTTGCTCTTCACGGTCACCACCACTTCCCCCTTGGAGATGCAGCCGGCCGGTACCGGGCCTGCCGGCAGCACGCGGGTCGCCTTGCCGGCCGGTTCGATCGGCACCCAGGTGCAGGCGGTGACGGTAAGCAACAGGGACGACAGCAGCAGAACGCGCATGGGCAGGATCCTGGAAGGGAATGACAGGAGTGTGCCTGAACCGTCTGAATCAGGGATAGCCGGGGCGGGGTCACGGGGTTGCCGGCCAGCGGCCGGCACTACCGCAGCAGGCCTGCCCGCCGGAGCGGGCAGGCCTGTCCCTTACTTCTTGACCGGGTTGCCTTCGGCATCGATCACGGTCACTTCGCCCAGGTTCAAGGCGCGTACGGCCGCTTCGGTCTGCTTGAGGTCACCCACCACCACCCAGGTCAGCGCCTGCGGCTTGATTTCGGCCGCCGCCTGCTGCACCTGTGCCGGGGTCATCGCTTCGATCTCGGCCTTGCGGCGCAGCACGTAGTCGTCCGGACGCTTGAACTGCACGATCGTGCCGATGGTCGCGGCCACCGCGCTGGCGGTCTCGTAGGCACCGGGCAGGCTCAGGGTCTGGATGTTGCGGATGCGCGCCACTTCAGCGTCGGTCGCCGGCTTGCTGCCGTTGGCGAACTCGGCGATCTCCTTGCGCATTTCCGCCATGGCCGGGCCGGTCTTGTCGATCTGCACCGGCGCCATCGCCATCCACGGGCGCTGGCCCACGGTGTTGCTGGCGCTGGTGCGGGCGCCGTAGGACCAGTGCTTGTCCTCGCGCAGGTTCATGTTCAGGCGCGAGGTGAAGTCGCCACCGATCACACCGTTGGCGATGTCGAAGCGGGTCGAGCTGGCGTCGCTGGACGGCGGCACGACCTGGCCGGCGAACAGGTTGGCCTGCACCGCGCCCGGCTGGTCGATCAGGAACACGCGCGGGCTCTTCGGCAGCGCCACGGCGGTGGTGGCCTTGATCGTCGGCGCATCACCGGTGGCCTTCCAGTCGCCCAGCTGCTTGTCCAGCAGCGGCACGATCTCGGCCAGGGTGGTATCGCCGACCACGATCAGGGTGCCGTCCTGAGGACGCAGCCAGTCGCGGTGGAAGTCGACCAGATCCTCGCGGCCCAGGCTGCTGATCGCCGCTTCGTCACCGCTGCCGGTGAACGGAATCGCGTAGGGGTGGCCCTTGCCGTACAGCAGCGGCGGCAGCACGCGCATCGCTACCGCACCCGGGTTGACCTTCTCCTGCTGGATGCCGGCGATCCAGGTCGCCTTGACCCGGTCGATCTCGCTCTGCTCGAAGCGCGGCTCGCGCAGCAGGCTGGCATACAGCGCCAGCGACGGCACCAGGTTCTCCTTCAGCGCGGACAGTTCCACGTCCACCGAATCCAGGCCGGCGGAAGCATCGAGGTCCGCACCCAGCGCATCGGCTGCATCGGCGAAGGCCAGCGAACCCAGCTTGCCGGCGCCTTCGGTCATCAGGCTCATGGTGAAGTTGGCGGTGCCCGGCTTGCGGCCCTGGTCAGCGGTGAAGCCGCCCGGGAACTGGTAGCTGAACTGCACCACCGGAATTTCATGGCGCTCGGCCAGCACCACCTGGGTGCCGTTCTTCAGCGTGGCGCGCTGCAGTGCCGGGAACTTCAGCTGCGGGAACTCGCGGGTCTGCGGCACGCCGGCCTTGCGGTCCACCTGCTCGGGCAGGGTGCTGTACTTGCTGTCCACCGCCGGCACGTTGAACGGCTTCGGCGCCTGCGAGGGATCTTCCTTCAGCGCAACGCGTTCACCCGGCTCGACCACCAGGGTGTGGCTGCCCTTGTCCAGCCACTGCGCGCCCAGGCGCTTGAGGTCGGCAGCGGTGGCCTTGTCGATGTTGGCCAGCGAGGTGCGGAAGCAGCCCGGGTCACCGGTGTACACCGTGCATTCGGCCAGCGCGTCGGCCTTGCCGCCGAAGCCGCCGATGCGCTCGATACCGCGGATGAAACCGGCACGGGAGCCGGTCTTGGCGCGTGCCAGTTCTTCGGCAGTCGGGCCATCCTTGAGCAGGCGTTCGATTTCCTCATCGATGATCTTTTCGACCTTGGCCGGATCCTGGCCCTGCTTCACCGTGGCCATCACCATGAAGTTGGAACCCAGCTGCGAGGCGTAGGCGCCGGCGCTGATGTTGTCCACCAGCTTGTCCTGGTGCTGCAGGCGCTGGCTCAGGCGCGAAGACTTGGCGCCGCCGAGCACATAGGCCAGCAGCTGCAGCTGGTCGACGTCGGTGGTGCCAACCTGGGCCACGTTCCAGGCGCGGTAGATGCGCGCCTGCGGCACCTTGTCGGTCATCACCTCGCGGGTGTCGGCCGGGCGCTTGGCAACGTCCACCTTCGGCTGCGCCATCGTCGGGCCGGCCGGGATGCTGCCGAAATACTTGGCGGCCTTTTCCTTTGCCGTGGCCAGATCGATGTCACCGGCCAGCACCAGCACTGCGTTGTTCGGGCCATACCAGGTGCGGAACCAGGTCTTGACGTCATCCAGCGAGGCGGCGTTGAGATCGTTCATCGAGCCGATCACGCTGTGGTGGTACGGGTGGCCCACCGGGTACAGCGCGCGGTTGAGCTGTTCCCACACCTGGCCATAGGGCTGGTTCTCGCCCTGGCGCTTCTCGTTCTGCACCACGCCACGCTGCTCGTCGAGCGCGGCCTGGTCGATCGCACCAACCAGATGGCCCATGCGGTCCGACTCCATCCACAGCGCCATGTCCAGCGCGGTGGTCGGCACGTTCTCGAAGTAATTGGTGCGGTCGGTGTTGGTGGTGCCGTTCTGGCCGGTGGCGCCCACCTGCTTGAAGGGCTCGAAGTACTCGCCGTCGTGGTTCTCGCTGCTCTGGAACATCAGGTGTTCAAACAGATGCGCGAAGCCGGTACGGCCGGCGGGCTCGTCCTTGCTGCCGACGTGGTACCAGATGTTGACCGCAACGATCGGTGCCTTGCGATCGGTATGCACCACCACCCGCAGGCCGTTGGGCAGGGTGAACTGCTCGAACGGGATATCGACCTTGCTGGTCGCGGCCGGCTTGGCCGCCAGCGCGTAGGTCGGCGCGAGCGTGCCGAGAGCAGTACTGAGAGCAACAGCGAGCAGCGCGGCGCGCGGGCGCAGGGTGAGCGACATATCCGGGTCCTTGGTCACATAGGTGAATCCCGATCCTAGCGCGGGCGTGCGGCCACCGGTATCGGCCACCAGTCACTGGGGGTGATTGGCCACATCGGCCATCGCGATCGGCTTTTCGGGGTCACGAACGGCGGTGATTCACGTCCGGACAGTGTCCGCGGCACCCCGAATGGACAGGTGTCCGCCCAGCGGACACTTTTCATACGCCATAAAACCCTTATGAATCAATGATTAAAAGTTGGCACGGGGATTGCTTTGTACTTCCTGCGCCAGCAAGGGCCTCAGACAAAAGCTGACTGAAGGCTGAACAAAAGCAGGAAATTGAAAATTCCGCTTGCATCCCCAGAACTGGTGTTCTACCTTACTACCACACCACCGCTCACCAACACTAAACAGGCCCCGTCATGAACGCCAAGACCATTGCCATCGCCATCGCCCTGATCGCCGGCACCGCGGTTGTTTCGTCGGTGCAGGCCTCCGAATCCATCAAGACCCTGTCCACCGTGCAGGTCCGCCCGGCCGCCGACCAGCTGGTCCAGCAGGCCTGGGAACAGGCCAGCGGCATCCGCACCCTGGCCACCGTTGAAGTGCGCCCGAGCAGCGACCAGCTGGCCGAGCGCGACGGCTTCATCGCCACCCCGGTCGCCGCCGCGCTGCCGATCACCACCCTGGCCTCGGTTGAAGTGCGCCCGAGCCTGGAGCAGCGTGTCGCCCTGGCTGCCGAGCACGAGGCCCAGCGCTACGCCGCCACCCTGGCCGCCGCCGCCACCAGCGTCGCCAACCAGGTGATCGTCAACCTGCCGGCCCTGCAGGTGCGTCCGAGCGCCGCCCAGCTGCAGGCCTTCGCTGCCGAAACCGCCCAGGTCCTGCTGCGCCCGTAAGCGACGTCCGCCCTGCCCATCGCAGGGCGTGCGTCGTAAAGGCGGCGGCCGTCGCAGGTACACTGCGCCGATGAATGCCGCGCCCCTGTTCCACGTGATCCTGTTCCAACCGGAAATCCCGCCCAACACGGGCAATGTGATCCGGCTCTGCGCCAACACCGGCGCGCAGCTGCACCTGGTCGAGCCGCTCGGCTTCGCACTGGAAGACAAGCAGCTCAAGCGCGCCGGCCTGGACTACCACGAGTACTCGCGCCTGCAGGTGCATCCAGACCTGGACACTGCGCTGGCACGGATCGCACCGAAGCGGTTGTTCGCCCTGAGTACGCGTGCCAGCGTCCGCTATGACAGCGTGGCGTTCGAAGACGGTGATGCCTTCCTGTTCGGCCCGGAAAGTCGTGGCCTGCCGCAGGACGTGCTTGACGCCCTGCCCGATGGTCGCCGCCTGCGCCTGCCGATGCGGCCGGACAACCGCAGCCTCAACCTGTCAAACACCGTTGCGGTGGTGATGTACGAAGCGTGGCGACAGCACGGGTTTGCCGGCGGCCAGTAGATCCACGCCACGCGTGGATGCTCCTGCTGTGGCGCCGCTCCATCGTCAACGGCGCTCCAGCATCTGGGCCCGACCCATCGAGAAGGACCAGTCCTCCTCCGCCGTGGTGCTGATGATGATCATGACGTCTTCGGGTCGCACGCCCGGACTGGCCGCCAGCCGCTCCACCAACCGCGCATAGAACGCCTGCTTGCGTTCGGTGGTGCGTACGCGGCCCGCCGTAATGTGGATCAGCACGAAGCCTTCGCTGCGTGGCCCGCCGAAATATTCCGGGTCGTAGACCAGTTCTCCGGGGGCGCATTGATGGAACACCTGGAAGCAGTCGTGCGATGGCACGTCGAACGCTTCTTCGAGGGACTGCTGCAGGCTGCGGGAAAACGCGGCCAGCCACTGGGCAGAGTGGCCCTGGTGCAGGCTGATACGGGCGTAGGGCATGACTGAATTCCTCAGGGAGAAGGAGCGATGGCGGCCAGTGCATCGGCGGCCGATACCGCTGCAGGCCAGCCTGCGTAGAACGCCAGATGGGTGATCAGTTCCCCCAGCTCCTCACGTTGCACGCCGTTGTCCAATGCACGCCGCAGATGGCCGGGCAGCTGGGCCGGCCGGTACAACGCCAGCAACGCAGCAACGGTGACCAGGCTGCGGTCACGGGGGGAGAGGCCTGGCCGCTGCCAGACATCGCCGAACAGCACCTGTTCGGTCAGTTCAACCAGCTTGGGAACAGTGGTCGCCAACGGGCGCACGGGCGCCATGGAATCGCAACGTTGCATGGTCTGAAGGGCCTTGGAAGGAACCAGCAGCACCGTAGCAAGACCCCCCGATCCCGAAAATCAGAATTATTTTGACCATTGATCCTTGTTTGATGGACACTCCTGCCATGACCCGCCTGCACTTTGATCTGGACGTACTGCGCAGCTTCGTCACCGGTGTGGAGTTGGGCAGTTTCGCGCTGGCAGCCCAACAGCTCCATCTGTCCACATCTGCCATCAGCGCGCAGGTGAAGCGGCTGCAGGAACAGGTGGGCGAACCCCTGTTGCGGCGTACCGGCCGCAGGTTGGTGCCAACGGCTCGCGGTGAAGCCCTGCTGGGCTATGCGCGACGCCTGCTGGAACTGAACGACGAAGCGGTTGCCGCTGTGCGCGGGCGCGCCCTGCAGGGCGTCGTGCGGGTGGGCCTGGCTGAGGATTTCGGTGCGTCGCTGCTGCCGACCATCCTCGCCCGGTTTGCCCGCGACCACCCCCAGGTGCGTATCGATGCACGGGTGGGCCGCAATGCCACCCTGCTCGATGCGCTGGCCCACGATGCCTTGGACCTCGCACTGGTCTGGGACGATGACAGCGGATGGCCGCATGCCCAGCCGCTGGGGCGCCTGCCCCAACTGTGGATCGGCAGCGCCGGTGCCGATACCGCGTCCACCGGTCCGCTGCCCCTGGCCGTACTGGAAGCGCCCTGCCTGATGCGCCAACAGGCCTGTGCAGCACTGGACCACGCCGGGCTCGCGTGGCGTGAAGCGTTCGCCAGCAGCAGCATGGCAGCAATCTGGGCAGCGGTCGCTGCAGGGCTGGGCGTAACGGTGCGTACCGCAGCAGGCCTGCCGGCCGGCCTGCAGGTACGCCATGACCTGCCCGCGCTTCCCGCCATCAATCTCCTGCTTTGCCGCAGCCAGGCCCGACCGCCTGCTGCGGTACGGCAATTGGCCACCATCATCGAAAACGCGGTACAGGCGTCATTGCCAGGCATGACCGCATACGGGGCTGCGGAATAGGATCCACACCTTGCGTGGAAGGTGGTTGCGTGCGCCCGCCATGCCAACCAAGGTTGGCATCTACATTCGCCCGGGTAGATCCACGCCGTGCGTGGATAGCTGTCAGAACGCGTTGATGCCGGTCAGCTCACGCCCGATCACCAGCTGGTGCACGGTCTCGGTGCCTTCATAGGTGATCACCGATTCCAGGTTCAGCGCATGGCGGATCGCCACGTGCTCGGTGGTGATGCCGGCGCCACCCAGCAGATCGCGACACTCGCGGGCGATGTCGATCGCCATGCGGCAGTTGTTCCACTTGGCCAGGCTGACCTGCTGCGGCTGCACCTGCCCGGCCTCTTTCAGTCGGCCCAGCTGCAGCGCCAGCAACTGCGCCATGGTGATGCGCCGGGCCATGTCGGCCAGCTTGATCTGCGCGCTCTGCGTGGCCGCCAACGGACGGCCGAACAGCACGCGCTCCTTGGCATAACCCAGCGCTTCGTCCAGGCAGGCGATGGCCGAACCGATCGGGCCCCAGCTGATGCCGAAGCGCGCCTGGGTCAGGCAGCCCAGCGGCCCCTTCAGCCCCTTCACGTTTGGCAGGCGGTGGCTGTCAGGCACGCGCACGTCGTCGAAGAACAGCGCGCCGGTCAGCGACGCGCGCAGGCTCATCTTGTGCTTGATTTCCTGCGTGGTGAAGCCGGGCATGCCCTTCTCCAGCACGAAGCCCTGGATGCCGTCTTCGGTCTGCGCCCAGATGATGGCCAGGTCGGCCACCGGGCCGCTGGTGATCCACATCTTGCTGCCGCTGATGCGCCAGTCGCTGCCATCGCGCACCGCGCGGGTCTTCATGCTGGCCGGGTCGGACCCGCCGTGCGCCTCGGTCAGGCCGAAGCAGCCGATCAGTTCGCCGCGCGCCATCGCCGGCAACCACTGCCGGCGCTGTTCTTCACTGCCGTACGCGTAGATGGGATACATGCACAGCGAGCTCTGCACCGACACGAAGCTGCGCAGGCCCGAATCACCGCGCTCCAGCTCCTGGCAGATCAGCCCGTAACTGACCGCGCCAAGGTCGCCGCCGCCGTACTCGGCCGGCAGCGTCGCGCCGAGCAGACCCAGCGAAGCGATCTCCGGCACCAGCTCCGACGGGAACCGCGCCTGGTCGAAGGCATCGCCGATGATCGGCAGCACGCGCTCGTTGGTGAAGCGGGCCACGCTCTCCTGTACCGCGCGCTCTTCCTCGCTGAGCAGGGAACGGACATCGAACAGGTCGTACGGATCCAAAGCCATGGCACTCACACGCAGTCGGGACCCGGCCATTGTCGGTCATCCGGGTGGGTTTGGTGTGCCGGTAGAGGCCGACCTTGGTCGGCGCTGGGGTTTCAGTGGACGCCAGCCAAGGTTGGCGGCTACCAGAGCGCGAGGGCGGCGGCATTACGCTGCATTGCAGCAATCGCGGTGTGAACATCGGCGATCTAGCTCGATCACGCGCAGCCCGGTACCCTGACAACATTCAAACAACCGTTTCGCCCGTGGCTGCACGCGCGATTCCCAGGCAACCGCCGGTGGCCCCGATGCCGGCACTACCCACGAGTCATGCAATCGATGAGTGCTGAAGCCAACGCCCTGCCCCCGCGTGAAGTCATGGAATTCGACGTGGTCATCGTCGGTGCCGGCCCAGCCGGCCTGGCCACCGCGATCCGGCTGCGCCAACGCGCGATCGAAGCCGGTCGTGAACTGTCGGTCTGTGTGCTGGAGAAGGGTTCCGAGCCCGGCGCGCACGTGCTGTCCGGCGCGGTGATGGACCCGCGGGCGCTGACCGAACTGTTCCCGGACTGGGCCGAGCGCGGCGCACCGCTGAAGCAGAAGGTCACCCGCGACGAGTTCCTGTTCCTCAGCGAGACCGGCGCGCGCACCACCCCGCACGCGCTGCTGCCCGAGTGCTTCCACAACGAAGGCAACTACATCATCAGCCTGGGCGAGGTCACCCGCTGGCTGGCGCAGCAGGCCGAAGCGCTGGAAGTGGCGATCTTCCCGGGCTTTGCCGCCGCCGAAGTGCTGTACGGCGACGACGGCGCGGTGATCGGCGTCGCCACCGGCGACATGGGCATCGAAAAGGACGGCAGCATCGGCCCGGCCTTCGAACGCGGCATGGCGCTGCAGGCGAAGTACACGGTGTTCGCCGAAGGCGCGCGCGGCCACCTCGGCCGCCAGCTGATCAGCCGTTTCAAGCTGGACGAAGGCAAGGATCCGCAGGCCTACGGCATCGGCATCAAGGAATTGTGGCAGATCGACCCGGCCAAGCATGAGCCGGGCCTGGTGGTGCACGCCGCCGGCTGGCCGCTGGACACTGATACCTACGGCGGTGCGTTCCTGTACCACGCCGACGGCGGCAAGGTCGCCATCGGCTACGTGGTCGGCCTGGACTACAGGAATCCGTGGCTGAGCCCGTTCGAGGAATTCCAGCGCTTCAAGACCCATCCGTCGATCCGCAAGCATCTGGAAGGTGGCACCCGCATCGGCTACGGCGCGCGTGCGATCACCGCCGGTGGCCTGATGTCGCTGCCGAAGACCGTGTTCCCCGGCGGTGCACTGGTCGGCTGCGAGGCCGGCTACCTCAACGTCAGCCGCATCAAGGGCAGCCACGCGGCGATCAAGACCGGCATGCTGTGCGCCGATGCCGCCTTCGACGCGCTGGTGGCCGATCGCCAGCACGACGAACTCAGCGCCTACCCGGCCGCCTTTGAAACCAGCTGGCTGCACGACGAACTGAAGCTGTCGAAGAACTTCAAGCAGTGGTTCAAGAAGGGCCAGACCGTGGCCACGCTGATGACCGGCATCGAGCAGTGGCTGCTGCCGAAGCTGGGCGTGCGCAATCCGCCGTGGACCCTGCGCCATAGCATTCCGGACCATGCCTGCCTGGAGCCGGCATCGAAGCACACGCGCATTGCCTATCCCAAGCCCGATGGCGTGCTGACCTTCGACCGCCTCAGCTCGGTGTTCCTCAGCAGCACCAACCACGACGAGAACCAGCCCAGCCACCTGACATTGAAGGATGCGAGCATCCCGGTGAAGGTGAACCTGGCCGAGTACGCTGGTCCGGAAGCACGCTACTGCCCGGCGGGCGTGTACGAGTTCGTCGGCGACGGCAACGATGCGCGGCTGCAGATCAACGCGCAGAACTGCGTGCACTGCAAGACCTGCGACATCAAGGACCCGACCCAGAACATCGTCTGGGTGACCCCGCAGGGCGGCGGCGGACCGAACTACTCCGGCATGTGACCGGTGTTGGGGCTGCGACTGCCGGTCGCAGCCCCACGTTGCGTGCGCCCGTTATCCTGCCCGCCATGCGCGCCTTTCATCTGCTTCTTGTTGTTGCCATGACCCTGGCCGCCAGCGCGTGCCAGCGCCAACCGGCTGCGCCCAGCACGCCGGAACAGGCACGCCAGCAGGCGATGCAGCAAGCGTTCGAACTGTGTGCCGGCTGCCACACCGTCAAGGCAGGTGGCATCCACCGCTACGGACCCAACCTGCATGGGGTGATCGGCCGTCGTGCGGGCAGCCTGCCCGACTACGGATACTCGCAGGCCATGCGCCGCGCCGACGTCGTGTGGAGCGCGCAGACGCTGGATACGTTCCTGCAGTCACCCACCCATCTCGTGCCCGGCACCCGCATGTACAACGCCTTCCCGAGCGCGGAGCGTCGCGCGCTGGTGATCGCCTACCTGCAGGAGCACGCGGCTCAGTGAGCCAGGCGCTGCAGCAGGTGCTGCAGATGCGCCACGAACTGTCCGGCATCAGCAATCGCCGCTGCGATCTCTGCATCGCCTGCGGCCTGCAACCGTTCCACCAGCGCGTTCGCGCGATCAGCCAGGCCACGTGCACCCACCGCGCCCAGCGCGCCCGCCTGCCGATGCAGGTGCAGCGCGGCCGTCACCCGGTCGCCTTCCTGCAGCGCGCGTTGCAGGGCCACGATGTCATCGTCACTGGCCTTCAGCAGGCTGTCTCGCAGTTGCTGGGCGATCTCGCGCGAACCGAAGCGCCGCTGCAGGGTCGCCAGATCAGGCAGGCCCTCGTCCCCATCGGGTTCATCGTCGCTGTCCACTGCGGTCTGGTCATCCTCCGCACCGTCGGCGCGCGGCAGCCAGCGCAGCAGCGCCTGTCGCAGCGTCGCCAACGACAACGGCTTGGCCAGCACGTCATCCATGCCGGCTTCGCGGCAGCGGCGTGCGTCGTCGTCAAGCACGCTGGCGGTCAGCGCCAGCACCGGCATCCGCGGCTGGCCGTTGCGCCCCTCGCGCTCGCGCAGCAGGCGGGTGAAGCCGAATCCATCCAGCACCGGCATGCGGCAATCGGTGATGACCAGATCGAAGGATTCCGACTCCTCCGCCAGCCGGTCCAGTGCCTGCTGCCCGTCGTCGACCAGCACATGCGGCACGCCCAGCTGCTGCAGTCGCCAGGCCATCATCGCCTGGTTGGTGGGATGGTCTTCAATGACCATCACCCGTGCCTGGCGCAGACCAGGGGGCAGCAGCGCGATCTGCTGATGCTCGGCCTGCAGCGCCAACACGTCCTCGCTGCGCGCCTCCACCAGCGACAGCAGCACCTCGACCCGCGTTCCTTCGCCCAGCGTGCTTTCCAGCTTCAGTTCGCCGTCCATCTTCTGCACCAGGCGCCGGCAGATGCTCAGGCCCAGCCCGGTGCCCCCATGGTCGCGCTGGATGTACGCACCGGCCTGGGTGAAGGGTTCGAACAGGGTCGGCAACTGCTCCGGCGCAATGCCTATGCCGGTATCGGTGACGCTCAGGCGCAGCGGCTGGCTGCCATCCTCCGCAGTGGGCCCCAGCACCTCCAGCTGCAGCCGCACCGAGCCCTTCACGGTGAACTTGATGGCATTGCTGAGCAGGTTGAACACGATCTGTCGAAAACGCACGCCATCCACTTCATGGGCCTGGGCCAGCTGTTCGTCGATGTCCAGCTGCAGGTCCACGCCGCGCGCCGTGGCCTGCGGCAACAACAATCGATGGACCCCTTCCAGCAGGGGCCGCACCGGCAGCGGTACCGGCTCCAGGCGCAGCGCGCCCGCTTCCATCCGCGAATAGTCGAGGATGTCGTCCAGGATCTGCCGCAGCATCTGCGCCGAGTCTTCGATCACGCCGAGGATGCGTTGCTGTTCGGCGTCCAGCGGCGAATGCGCCAGCACTTCCAGCATGCCCAGCACACCACTCATCGGCGTGCGGATTTCATGGCTCATGGTGGCCAGGAAGCGCGACTTCGCTGCCGCTGCCTGTTCGGCTTCGACCATCGCCGCGGCAAGCGCGTCGGCCTGCGCGCGCGCCTGGCTCACGTCGACCCAGTAACCGCTCCAGGTCACCGCGCCCGCTTCGGTGGAATACGGGTGCGCCTGGCTGCGCACCCAGCAGGGTGCGCTTCCTTCACGATGGACTTGGAACTCGAAGGAAAGCGGTGCGAAATTGCGCGCCGCCAGTTCCATCGCGCGCAACACCTTTTCGCGATCCTCGGCATCGATGCATGCCAGCAGAGCCTGCCCATCCGTCTCCGCCTGCTGGCGGCTGATGCCGAACATCGACTGCACATCGCCGGCGATGAAGGGGAAGCTCAAGGTGCCGTCCGCTTCGCGGCGGGCCTGGTAGACGATGGCAGGCAGGTTGTCGGTCACCTCGGCCAGGCGCTGCTCCAGCTCGCGGCGGCCAGCTACCTCGCGGCGCAACCGCCAGTGCCCCAGCCCGTGCACCGCCACCGCAGTGGCCAGCACCAGCAGCAGCGGAAGGCCCCAGCGCAGGAGGGTGCGCCAGTCCACCCCATCGCGGTATTCCACCGACAGCCAATCGCCACGCAGGGCCTCGCGCTGGCGTGGCCCCATCTGCAGCAGCAGGCGGTCGAAGGTGGTGGCCAATGCCGCATGACGACGTTCCACCGCCAGCACCAGCTGGTCGTTGAACCCGGCTGGCGCGGCCAGTTGCAGGTGCCCCGGAAAGCGGTTGCGCAGCAGCTGGTCGACCAGCGCCAGGTTGCCCACGTAGGCATCGGCCTCGCCATCAGCAAGACGTTGCAGGGCCTGCTCGGCGCTGCGCGCGGCGACGATCTTCACCGACGGCGCCTGCTGCTGCACGTAGCCACGGATGCGCTCGGGATCGGACAGCAGCACGCGTTTGCCGTCCAGGTCCGACAAGCCCAGCATCGACGGACTATCCGTGCGGGTGACGATCACGTTGGGCACGGTGATGAAGGGCTGGCTGAACACCCATTCCGGCCCCAGATACCGCGAATCGGAAGGAATGCCGATCACCGCCTGCAGTTCCCCGCGACGCGCCTTCTCGCGCACCTCGTACCAGTCATGGCTGTTTTCAACCTGCAGGTTGGCGCCGGCCTGCAGCAGGCGCTGCAGGTATTCATTGGTCAGGCCACTGGGCTTGCCATGCCTGTCGGCGAACGACAGCGGTGCGGCGTTGGGCGCAAAGCCGATCTTCAACGGCTGCTGCAGCACGCGTTTCTCGGCCTGGCTCAACGCCAGCTGCGCCGATGCCGACCATTGCGGAGGCGGCAGCCAGCGCTGCGCAAGGGCGTCGCGCTGTGCTTCGCTGACAGCGGCAAGCGCCAGATCCAGTGCCTCGGACAACGGTTGCTTGCTGTTGGGCACACCGAAATGCAACTGCTCCGGGGGCAGATCGCTGGGCCGCAGCAACACCACACCCTTCAACCTGGCGGCGGCGATCAGTTCCGTTGCCACGTAGGCATTACCGATGAAAATGTCGGCTTTGTCGTCTCTGACCATATTCAAGGCGGTCAGCGTGTTGTCTGCGACAAGTTGTCGTGCTCTTGGGAATCGCGCACGCACCTGCGGCCCGGTCATGAAGTCCTGCTCGACCACAACGCGCAGGCCATCCAGATCGGGGGCCTCCGAAGCACGCAGGTCCTGGGGACGCCCGACCATGGCCAGCGGTGCTTCGGCATAGGCGGCGGTGTAGACCATGCAACGGGTGCGCTCGGCGCTGAGCGCGATGTTCATTACCACGTCGATCTCGCCGCGACATGCCGCATCCAGCACCGAGGGCCAGTCTGCAAAGCGACGCGTCTCCACCTTCAGTCCAAGCTGACGGGCCGAAAGCGTCAGGTAGTCCGGGCCGAGGCCCACCTGCTTCCCGTCCTGGATCGACTCAAAAGGGGGCCAGCCGCTGTCATACTGTCCAACAACGACAACAGGATGTGCGGCCAGGTATTCGCGCTGCAGGGGACTGAGCGGCAACGGTCCCGGCGCGGACTGGGCCAGCGCCGGCAGCGCCAGCAGGGTCGTCAACAGGATCAGTCCACGAGCCGCCCAGCTGCGCATCTGCAACGATCTCCTGGAAGTCCTGCCAAGGACCGCGATAGTCGCGGTCCGGCGTGCCGGTGGCCATACTAGAGCATGACCTTGCGCATCATCATCGCAGACGATCACCCCGTGGTCCGTATCGGTACCCGCGCCGTCATCGAGTCCAGCGGCGTTGGCAGAGTCGTTGGCGAGGCCGACAACGCCCAGGCGCTGATGACCCTGTTGACCACCCAGCCCTGCGACCTGCTGGTCACCGACTATTCGATGCCCGGCAGCCCGCAGGCCGATGGCTTCGCCATGATCGGCATGATTCGCCGCCGCCATCCCGACCTGCCGGTGCTCATGCTCAGCGTCTCCAACAACCTGGCGATCCTGCGCATGGTGCTCGACAGCGGCGTGCTCGGCCTGGTCGACAAGAGTTCGTCGATGGATGAACTGCCGCAGGCGATCCAGGCGGTCTATCGCGGCCAGTCCTACATCAGCCGCAGCCTGCGCGAGCGGGTGGAGGAAGCCGGCAGCTGGCGCATGCGCGAGGGCGATGGCAAGCCGTTGTCACCGCGCGAAGTGGAGGTGCTGCGCCTGCTCGGCACCGGCATGACGGTGAAGGAAATCTCGCTGCAGCTGCACAAGAGCGTCAGCACCATCAGCCGTCAGAAGGGCGATGCCATGCTCAAGCTGGGCCTGAAGGGCGACGCGGAACTGTTCGACTACCTGCGCGACGGCAGGATCTGAGACACCGTTCACAGCTCTTTGGGGGAGCCTCCCCCTGCCCCCCCTGTGATCATCGTCGCATCTGTGCCATCATCGGCCCTGATGGGTTTTCCTATGCGAGGTCGAAGGAATCGACCGGCTCATCACGACGTTCCCCCTCACTGAGGGTGGGGCGTGTTCTGCGTTGGCCTTCCTGCCCGACGCCCGCAAACCATGGAGAGGTGCATGAAGATCCTTCCGGAATCCCGCTTGGCCCGTGTCCGCCCACGTCTGTGTGCGACGTTCGCCGGCCTGCTCGTTGCGTTGCTTGCCAGCGCCTGCACCCCCTCGACTTCGACCGCGTCACCACAGGGCGCCACCGCGCCACGACAGGATGTTGCCCCGATGCAGAGCTCCGCCACACCCGCCACCACGGCCACCGCCACGCCCCCCGATGCCGGCAGCGTGCTGTATTTCATCTACGACGTCGACGGCGATGGCGCCGTTTCGTATGAAGTAGCCAATGGCAGTGTCGCCACCTTCTGGTTCGGCCATGCCTTCGAAGTGGCCGGCACCCGCTATTACACCGGCTTTGCCTGGAACACGCCGCAGAAGTACGGCAAGCCCGGCGAAGACGATGTCGGTCCGGACAGCCAGGTCACGCTCACCGAGGCCACCTTCACCCTGACCGGCGACAAACCGGATCGGCCGTGGGTGTTCAAGGGTGCCGAACCGTGGATCGGCACCGTCGGCGCCTACGGCACCGCGCCGGACATCGACAGCAAGCGCAAGCCGCTGGAGTACCGCACCCCGGCCGGCAAGCTGGTACTGGCGGTGCCGACCAGCACCTTCGCCACCGGCACCAGCATCGAAAGCTACGCCGTGCTGGTGTTCAACCCGGACTACGAGAAATCCGAAGACGGCCAGGTCTGGGCAAGCCTGGGCACGGTGATCACCGGCGAAGACAATTCGGCCGCCTGCGACGACGGCCAGGTGATGCCGTGCGTCAGCAACCAGGGCGTTCTGGCCTTCAACGCCGTCGCCGGCAGCGACCTGCCCACCATCAGTGTCACCGCCACCGGCACCACCATTTCCGGCCCGGGCCAGACCCGTGCGCTGGGTGCGGCCGATGCACGCCAGTACCACTACGACGCCGCCCGCAAGGCCTACGTCGAAAAGTAAGACGCAACACCCCGCAGCACCTGTTGACCGACATGTTGAAGACTCACGGATGAGTCCGGTTGGCGTATCGCGGCAAAGGCCGCACCATCAACCCCAGAGGAAGTGTCATGGCACAACGTGACTACAGCAAAAAGGAAGTTCTCGACATCATCGAGCAGGTTGCACAGCGCAAGGGCATCGCCAGCGAGGACTTCCTGCGCTTTGCCCACATCGAGACCGGTGGCCGCTTCAACGAGCGCGCGCACAACGACAAGACCGATGCCAAGGGCCTGTTCCAGTTCCTGCCGTCGTCGGCCAAGCAGTACGGCCTGACCGGCCACGAGTACGACCCGACCCGCAACACCGAAGCGGCAGCGGAGATGTTCAAGCGCAACCTGGTGGACATGGAAAAGCGCCATGACCGCACCGGCCACCCGTACCTGTCCGGTGATGACAAGCCGAGCGGCCTGGACCTGTATCTGGCACACCAGCAGGGTGCGGCAGGCTACGGTTCGATCCAGACCGCGATCGCCACCGGCACGTTCGGCCTGGTGCGTGATGGCCACGGCGATCCGATCGACATGCGCCCGCGCATCATGGGCCAGATCGGCGGTGACGTGGAAGCGCTGACCGGGCATACGCGCACCGAGATGCGCACGATGAATGACCGTGACCTGGCCAGCACCTTCGCCCAGTACTACGACCGCAAGTACGACGCGATCAGCATCCCGGAAAAGAACATCGCACCGATCACCGAGGCCCAGGCACGTCCGGCACCGGTGCAGGCCGCACCGACGCAGACCGTGACCCCGGCCGCGCAGGCAGCTGTTGCCGCCGGTGCCGCGACCATCGCCGCCACCGCCACGGCTGCCGCAGCCAAGCCGGATGCACCCGGCATTTCGCTGGATGCGGCCTACAACGCCGGCGTGAAGTACGACAACGTCAAGTACGCGATCAACATCGAATCCAGCCAGTACTACCGCGGCAAGGGCGTCACCGGCAAGAACGTCGAGCAAGGCTACATCGACTGCTCCGGCTGGGTCGGCACGATGCTCAACAAGACCCAGGACGAGATCAACCAGAAGGCCGGCCACGCGGTGTTCGCCGACGCCGACAAGATCAAGCTGGGCTTCGCCGGCTCCGGCGGTATCGTGCACGAGGCCTACAAGGACTCGGGCGTGCTGCTCAAGCGCGACGACATCCTCAAGCCGGGTGCGCTGAAGGAAGGCATGGTGATCGGCCTGGATACGGCCAAGACCAAGCACGAGCACTGGAATGGCATCGACCACATCGTGATGGTGGTGCGTGACCCGAACACCGACAAGCTGCTGATCAGCCAGTCCACCGGCAAGCTGGGTGTGCACACGATGCCGGTGGAGGATTACCTCAAGCAGGTGAAGGACCACCCGAACTGGAAGCTGTTCGCCTCCGATCCGCTGCACCAGGCACGCGACCTGCTGGAAAACCGCAGCCAGACGCACGAGCAGGCGCAGGCCAAGGGTGCGGCCGAGCCGAAGCCGGCAGCGCAGGAAAAGCCGCAGACCAGCAACGAACTGCATAAGCAGGGTGCGCACGGCGAAGGTGTGCGCAGGGCGCAGGAACATCTGGGCCACCTGGGGTATGTGGGTGCCGATGGCAAGCCGCTGGTCGAAGATGGAAAGTTCGGTCGCAACACCGAGGCTGCCGTGCGCCAGCTGCAGAAGGACAACGGCCTGGCAGTGGACGGCATCATCGGCCCGAAGACGCTGGATGCGATCAAGGACGCGCGCGAGCGCCCGCTGCTCAATGACGAGCGCCATCCGCAGAATCCGATGTACAACCAGGCCGTGAAGGGCATGGAAGGCCTGCCGGCAGGCACCTTCAAGGACCGCCATGCACTGGAAGCCGCCGCCGCTGCACTGACCAAGGAAGCGCAGGCCAGCGGCATGCAGCGCATCGATTCGGTGGTGCCCAGCACCAACGGCGAGCGCATGTTTGCCGTACAGGGCACCGCCGGCGACCCGGCCGCCTGCCGCGCGGCGGTGGAAACCCGCGCTGCCAGCGAGCAGAGCATGGCCGTCAGCAGTGGTGCGGTGCACGGTGCACCGAATGTCCTGCAGCAGCAGGACGCCCAGCAGGAGCAGGTGAAGCAGGCCCAGCGCGCCATGGGCCACTGAGCCAGGCAGGCGGAGACCAGGGGAAGGGCCGCGTACTGCGGCCCTTTTCCTTTCTGGCAGCTGAGCGGCCGCAGCGCTTTCAGCCTCGCTTCATGCCGCCTGACGCTAGATGAATGCGCAAGCCGCACGGGGATCGCGCGCAATGTTCCGGCAATGTCCGGGCACCAGCGTGGTCCCTACGGCAGCCGGGGCGCCCAGCGCCCTCCCTGCCCACCGTGGCATGCACCTCACAGGAGAACCCAACATGCTCAGCACTTCCGCACTCAGCTTCCGTGGTCTGGCGATGGCCCTGGCACTTCTTGCCGGCGTGGCCGTGGTCAGTGATGCCAGCGCGATGTCGAGGAAGGACAAGCGCACCGTGGTCGGTGCCGTCGTCGGCGGCGTGGCGGGTCACCT
>NZ_QAIJ01000306.1:6706-9885 GCF_003060985.1 Stenotrophomonas sp. HMWF023 | reverse complement strand
CTCCAACGGCGACCCGGCCGCCACCGTCGGCGGCGCGGTTGCCGGCGGCGCCATCGGCAACCTGACCACCTCCGACCGCCATGATCGCCGCTACGACGGGCGCTATGACCGCCGCTATGACCGTGGCTACGATCGCCGTTATGATCGTGGCTACAACCGCGGTTATGGCTACGACCGCCGCGATGACCGTCGCTGGCAGCGCGAGCGCCATGACAACCGTTACTACCACGACCGCGGCCGCCATCGCGGCTGGTAATCGCGCAGGCCGCAGGCCGCACATGATGTCCCTGACGGGCGGGTCGAAGACCCGCCCGTTTGCGTCTGTGGCGTCCATGGCGTTGAATGCGCAGCCTTGGATGTTCCTTTACTCACCAGCGGCCGTGGCATGACTTCTTCCCCCCATCGCGTGCAGGGCCTCAACAACGACGAGGTCGCCGCCGACTGGCCGGCGATCGACGCGCAGGAGATCACCTGGCTGCGTGGCCACTTTCCGCAGCTGGGCGCGGACAGCACGCTGCGCTGGCACAGCCCGCGTCCGTTGTCGGCCGCGGCCATCGTCGACGGCACGGGCGGTCCGCTCTTCACCAAGCGCCACCACCACAGTGTGCGCAGCGCGGGAAGCCTGGAAGAAGAACACCGTTTCATCGCACATCTGGCGGTTGCCGGCATGCCGGTGGTGCAGGTGCTGGCCAGCAACGACGGCCGCACCGCACTCGAACACGCCCAGTGGACCTACGAACTGCATGCGGTGGGCGCTGGCAAGGACCTGTATCGCGAGCTGCCGTCATGGTCACCGCTGACTGACATCGCCCAGGCTCACGAGGCAGGGCGCATGCTGGCCACGCTGCACCGCGCGGCGGCCAGCTACCACGCCCCGCAACGCAGTACCCATCTACTGGTGGCACGCGACGACCTGATCCGCGCCGATGACCCGATCGCCGCGCTGAAGGCCGACCTCGGCAACCGCCCCGGGTTGGCCCGCTACCTGGCGCGCATTCCCTGGGAAGAACAGCTGCGCCGCAACGTGCTGCCCTGGCACCACGGCCTGGCCGCGCGCCTGCATGACGAACCACGGCTATGGGCGCACAACGACTGGCACGTCTCCAACCTGCTGTGGAACGACGACGGCACGATTGCCACGGTGCTCGATTTCGGCCTGGCCTCGCCGACCAGCGCGCTGTTCGACCTGGCCACCGCGATCGAACGCAACGCGGTGGCCTGGCTGCAGCTGGAGCGCGGCACCGACGCGGTACGCATCGATATCGCCCTGGCCCTGCTGGACGGCTACCGGCAGGAATTACCGCTGTCGCCCCCGCGCGTGCATCTGCTGGCCGACCTGCTGCCGATGGTGCATTTCGACTTCGCTCTGTCCGAAGTGGAGTACTTCGAGGGCGTCACCGGTTCCACCGCGAATGCCGACGTCGCCTGGCAGCCGTTCATGCTCGGGCATCCGGTCTGGTTCGCCACGGCCCCCGGCCAGGCCCTGCTGGCGGCCCTGCACGCCGCCGCGTAAGCCGCGAGCCACCAGACACGCTGGGTACTCGGTAGGTCGACGCCATGCGTCGATGATGCGCTCGGCCTGGGTCAGATCCGTTTCCGATGGAAAGGGAGCTGACCCCGGCTGAAGGGCGGTAGCTCGCAAATCCGTACCATTTGTAGTGAAATGGTCACCTGAAGCGGGGGTGCCTGGATTTGCCAGGCTGAGAGAGTCCCTTGGAACCTGATCCGGTTTGCACCGGCGTAGGGAGCTTTGAGCCGCAGCCACACCCCCGTCATGGGCCGGTGCACCTGCGCGCCGTCGCTTCGTCTCCCTTGTTGTCTGAAGACGAATCGAATGAACCGCTGCCTGCGCCCTACCCTGCTCGCCCTTGCCCTCTGCGCTGCCCTGCCGCTGTACGCCAGCGAGGCAGGCGCCGACGCCGTTGATGCTCCGCCGTCCTCGCCCACCGAACTGGCGGCAGTGCGCGTGCAGGCCGGCAAGCCGGCCACCGACACCTCGCGCGTCAACGCATTCGGCGGCGGCTCCTGGAAGGACACCCCCGCCTCGGTCAACGTACTGGGCCGCGATTACCTCGATCGTCGCCAGGTGCGTTCGCTGTCCGAGCTGGCCAGCAATGACGCCTCGCTGGGCGATGCCTATGCGCCGGTGGGCTATTACCAGAACATCGCCATCCGCGGCTTCGCGCTGGATGCGGCCACCGGCTACCGCTTCAACGGCATGTCCATCGCCGGCGAACAGCGCTTGGCGTTGGAGAACATCCAGGAAGTGCAGATCCTGAAGGGCGAAGCCGGCTTGGCGGCTGGCGTGATGGCGCCGGGCGGCATCATCAACTACGTGGGCAAGCGCGCGGCCGAAGTACGCACGGTCACACTGGGCACCGATTCGGAGGGCTCGCGTTATGCCGCCGTGGATGTCGGCCACTGGCTGACGCCGCGCTTCGGCGTCCGCTTCAATGCCGCCTGGGATGCCAGTGATTCCTACGTCGAGCATGCCGACGGCCGCCGCAACTTCTATTCGCTGGCCACCGACTGGCTGATCGGCGAACACGGCAAGCTGGAAGTGGATGCCAACTACCAGACCAGCTCGCAGCGCTCGGTGTCCGGCTTCCAGCTGCTGGGCGCGCGCGACCTGCCGCGCGGCGTCGACCGCGAGCGCCTGCTCGGCTACCAGCCGTGGCAGCGGCCGGTGGACATCGCCAGCACCAACATCACCGCCCTGCACACCTACGACTTCAACGACGCCTGGCAGTCGCGGCTGTCGATCGGTCACAGCCGTTCGGTGATCGATGACAACGTCGCCTTCGCCTACGGCTGCTACTACACCGCAGGGTGCGCAGACGGCAGCGTGCCGGGCAACTATTTCGCCCCCAACGGCGACTACGACATCTACGACTACCGCAGCCCGGATGACACCCGCCGCAACCAGCAGGCGCGTGCCGAACTGCGTGGCAGCTTCGACACCGGCAGCGTCGGCCATCAGCTGAGCATCGGCGCGGACTACTTCCGCCGCACCGTCGACAAGCGCCCGAGCGTCAACGAGTACGTCGGCACCAGCAACATCCACGATGCGCAGGTACCGGTGTTCGAGCCCTCACCGAAAATGCCGGGTGCATCGGCACGACGCCTGGACAGCCGCCAGACCGCGTTCTTCGCGCTGGACCGGATGAGCTTCGGCGATG
>NZ_QAIJ01000306.1:0-6696 GCF_003060985.1 Stenotrophomonas sp. HMWF023 | reverse complement strand
CCTATGACAAGCGCGGCACGCCGCAACGCCACAGCCGCCTGTCGCGCTTCCTGCCGCAGACCGCGCTGGTGTGGAAGGCCACCGACCAGCTCAACGCCTACGCCAGCTACGTGCGCGGCATTTCGCTGGGCCAGGAAGCACCGTTCTGGACGTCCAACGCCGATACCTTCCTGCCGTCGATGCAGTCGCGGCAGCTGGAAGTGGGTGTGAAGTACGTGCCGGTGGACGCCCTCACCCTGGGCGCCGCGGTGTTCCGCACCACCCAGCCCTACCAGTACGCAAAGCCGGACGGCAGCGATGCCGGCTACACCTTCGTCGAAGAAGGCCAGCAGACCCATACCGGGCTGGAACTGACCGCCAACGGCCAACTGACTGACGCGCTGCAGATCGTCGCCAGCGCCAGCGTGCTGCAGGCGCGCGCCCGCGACACCGGCACCCCGGCCTATGAAGGCCATCAGCTGGTGAACGTGCCGAAGGTGCGTGCCAGCGTGCACCTGGCCTATGCACTGCCGTTCGCCGAGGGCCTGGACGTGACCGGTGGCTGGCGCTATGCCGCCGCCAACGTCGCCCGCGCCGATGGCGGTGTACGCGCACCGGACTACTCGGTGTTCGACGCCGGCCTGCGCTTCCAGCATCGCCTGCACGACCGCGCGGTCAGCTGGAACCTGTCGGTGGACAACCTGTTCAACCGCTTCTATTGGCGCGACACCGGCAGCAGCGGCGGTGACTACTACCTGTTCCCCGGTGCGCCGCGACAGGCCCGCCTGTCGGTGACGTTCGCGCTGTGAGCGGCGTCGCGCTCGAGTGGACTGCCGCCCTCTTCAGCATCCTCGGGGTGTGGCTGATGGCAAAGCGGCGGCTGGCCGCATGGCCGGTCGGCCTGCTGTCGGTCGCGCTGTATGGCGCAGTGTTCGCCGAGGCCAAGCTGTACTCGGACACGCTGCTGCAGGTCGCCTTCGGTGGTTTCCTGGTCTACGGCTGGATCAACTGGCGCCAGCACGCGGCCGATGAGGGCAGCATCCGCATCGTGCCGCTGGCGCGCGGCACGCTGCTGCGCGACCTCGCCATCGGCCTGTGTGGCGGCGTCGCGCTTGGCGCCGGCATGCACACCTTCACCGATGCGGCGCTGCCGTGGCTGGACGCGATGCTGACCGCGTTGAGCCTTGTCGGGCAGTGGTGGCAGGCACGCCGACACGCCGCCTGCTGGTGGGTGTGGATCGTGGTGGACGTGGTCTACGTGGGCGCGTACCTGTTCAAGTCACTGCACGTGACTGCTGCGTTGTACGTGTTCTTCCTGGGCCTGGCATTGTTCGGGCTGCGGGCGTGGCGTGCAGCCGCGCGGGAACCGCAGGTAGCAACGCAGTAGAGCCACGCCATGCGTGGCTGGCGGGCACCGGTAGACGCCAACCTTGGTTGGCGCGCTCCCGCCGACCAAGGTCGGCATCCATCAGGCTCATCCACGCATGGCGTGGATCTACGGGTAGTCGCCAACCTTGGTTGGCGCTCACGTGCCGACCAAGGTCGGCATCTACCAAACGCAGCCACGCATGGCGCAGCTCTACCTGGGGTGCAGCACCAGCCCCAACCGCAGCGGCTGGCGCATGTCCTTCGGCGGCGCCGCCGGCAACGCCGTGGCCTGCAGCGTCGCGCGCAGATCGGCATCCACCTGGACATCACCCAGGCTGTCGAATTCCAGTTTGGAGATCGCGCCATCGCGGGCGATCCACACGCTCACCACCAGCGGTGCCGGCGTATCGGGATGCTCCTGCAGCCAGGCCAGCAGGCGCTGGGCGCGTGGATCCTGTTCCTGCTGAAGGCGCTGCTGCAGTTCGCCGCTGACGGAGGCGGCATAGGCCATCCAATGCGCAGGCGCGTCCTGTGCGGACACGCTGGCACTGCCCAGCGCCAGCAGGCCCAGCAACCACGCCAACGGGCGCCAGCCACGGCGCATGGTGCGCCTGTTGTCTGCAGAAACCATCACCCTCGCCTCCACTGCCGTTCAACGCGTCATGGTCAGCGCTGTAGATGACAGGCAGATGGCGGACGCCGCAGTAGAGCCACGCCATGCGTGGCTGCGCCCGACCAATCACCGCGAAAGCCACGCGTAGCGTGGCTCTACTCCCCCAGGTCGGCCAGGACCTTGCGCGAGGGGGCGAAGAAGGTGACGCCGGTGGTCGCGGTGGAGAAGTCGAGAATGCGGTCGTGCAGCGGCGCGGGATTGCCGATGAACATCCGCTCCAGCATCTTCTCGATCACCCACAGCCGACGCGTGTAGCCGATGAAGTAGGTGCCGTACTCGCCGCGCCCCGGGTTGGCGAAGGGCATGTTGTCGCGCAGGATCTCGTGCTCGCCATCGGCATCCTCGATGGTGCACAGCGTCTTGTGCGACTTCTGCGCGTCGGCCGGCGCGTCGTCCAGCTCGATGTTGTCGTGCTTGGTGCGGCCGATGATCGCTTCCTGCGCTTCGGTCTTCTGCGCGCGCCAGGCATCGAGATTGTGCAGGTACTTCTGCACCACCACGTAGCTGCCACCGGCATGGTCGGGATCCTCGTCGCCGACGATGGTCGCCTCCGGCAGCGACAGCCCCTCGGGGTTGGCGGTACCGTCGACGAAATCGAGCAGGTCGCGGCCATCGAAGTAGCGGAAACCGGCCACGTCATCCACCGCTTCCACGGCATCACCGAAGGCGAGGAGCAGGTTCTTCTCGAACGCCACGATCAGGTCCATCGTGCGTGCACGGATGTGGTACAGCAGGTCACCCGGCGTGGACACGGCAGTGTGGGCAGCACCCTTCACTTCCTGGAACGGCTTCAACTCGCGCGGTGGCGTGCTGCCCACCAGCGGCGCCCACACGCGGTGGCCGATGGCCACGTTGCAGGTAAAGGTGCGCTCGATCTCGCGGATGGCAGTGTTCTTGATCAGGTCATCGGTGCTGGCCAGCACCTCGCGCACTTTCGCCAGCGACGCCTCATCGTCCTTCACCGTCAGCACCAGGAACGCGGCCGAATGGGTCAGCGGCGCGGTGATCTGCTGCGGCTCGTTGTCGAGCGTGTGGTTGAGGGCGGTGATGGGGGCGGGCTGGGCGTTCACGGCAGTTCCTGCTGGCTTGAGGCGGGCAAATCGCATGGAGCGATGTGCGGGCGATCATAGCGGAACGGCCTTGCGGGCGACGGAGCGGTTCTCAGTTCGCGGCGAGCGCGAGCTATTCGTCGACAAGCGCGTGCGCCTGTTGTTCCGTGTCCGTGGTCGAATGCTCCGACTGCTCTGGCCGCCTGTCCATTTGAGGCCTCGCCATGACACTGCTAGCCTGCAGATGCGCGGCCTGCAAGGGCTCGCCATCCACGCACTTCACGGAGGAAGCAGCCGATGTTCCGTTCACTGATGCGATGGCCGCATGTGCCCGTTGCCGTAGCACTGGCATTGCTGCTGGCCATCCCGATGCAGATTCGAGCCTCCAACGAAGGCCCCTTCTTCAGCGCGCTCGAACGCTATGGCGCCGATGACTTCAGCGGATGTGCGCAGTTGCTGGATGATCTGTTGCAACGTGGAGGCCGTTTTCCCGAGGGTGGCGAACTGCTGCTGGTTGAATGCACGGCAGCGGCCGGCGAGCGGGTAAAGGCGATGCACTACGTGACCACCTTGCTCCCCAGCGGCAGGCTGTCGTTCGATGACCTGCTGCACAAGGACCGGCCGGGATTGAATGCACTGCGCGACGACCCGGCCTGGCCGGACATGCGCAAGCGCGTGCTGGCCGCCGAGCAGCGGCGCCTCGCATTGCTGGACGCGCCCCTGCGCAGGGAACTGCTGGAGCGCGCCGAGCGCGACCAGGCGGCACAGCACGCGGCTGTCGACGCTGGCGGTGGCGAGGCATTCAAAGCGACAGCTCCAGTGATCAAGGCCAACGCCGACTGGCTGAAATCGGTGGTAGCTGACAAGGGTTGGCCGACGTATGCCCTGGCTGGACATGATGGTGCCAAAGCCGCGTGGCTGCTGGTCCAGCACGCCGATCACGATCCCGTGTTCCAGGCCGATATGTTGCCGTTGATCGAGAAGGCCGCCAAAGCCGGTGAAGCTGATTCTGCAGATCTGGCACTGCTGACTGATCGCGTGCTGCTGGCGCAGGGCAAACCGCAGCGCTATGGCAGCCAGTTCACACAGGCCGATGATGGCGCGATGGAACTTCGCCCCACCGAATACATGGAAGGCTTGGATGCGCGCCGCGAGGCGATGGGGCTGCAGCCACTGGCGCAGTACAAGGCCACGCTTTCAGAGATGTATGGCAAGCCGGTCCGATAGCACGGGCGCAACCAAGGCTCAGCCTTGGTCGCTCCACACCGCCAGCACGTAGCCGTCCAGATCGCGGAAGTGGAAGCGACGGCCACCGGGGAAGGCGAACACGGCCTGCACGATTTCGCCGCCGGCCGCGACGATGCGCTGCTGTGCATCTGCCAGATCCGAACAGTAGAGAATCACCAGCGCGCCTCCCGTGGCTGTCACCGCCTCGTCAGCAACGAAACCGCCTTTGAGGCGACCATCGTCGAACTCGGTATAGGCAGGGCCGTAGTCGGTGAAAGACCAGCCGAAGACCTGCCCATAGAACTGCTTGCTGCGGGCGATGTCGGCGACGTTGAATTCGATGTTGTCGATGCGGCGTTCGGCAGCGGTGGTCTCTGCGTGGCTCATGGGGCGGCTCCGTGGTTGGAGCGCACAGCATCGGTCAGGGTTGAGCGGGCGTCTTGAACGAAACGGCCATCAACGTCCCCACTCCTGGCGCAGCGCACTGGCCGTCAGGCCGGACAGCTCCCGGGCCTCGCGGCTGAGGTGCGCCTGATCGGCATAGCCTGCCTCTGCGGCCAGCATCGCCAGACTGTGCGCGGGCTGCGCCTGACTGCAGCGCAGGAACCGCTGCAGACGCAGGATCCGCTCCAGCGACTTTGCGCCGTAACCGAACTGCGCTTGGCTGAAGCGACGCAAGGTGCGCGGGCTCATCGCCAGGTGTTCGGCGAGTGCATCGAGGCTGGCATCGCCTCTGGCAGCATGCGCGAACAGCACATGCGCACGTCGCGTGTGTTCGTCCGCCACGGCCGCAGGCATGTTCTGTTGCAGGCAATCGGCCAGGCGTTGCAGCCGCTGCTCAGGCGCGGCGTCACCAATGGAGGCCGCAACCTGCGTTGCCCAGCGGGCATTGAATTCAACAAAAGGCATGGCTTGACCGACGATGTCGGACAAGTCGATGCCAAGCGTGGCCGATGCCTGGCCTGGCCGGAAACGCGCGCCCAACACCTGCGCACCGGGCGCCAGTTGCGGGTGTGCGGCGGTCCGGTCCGGCCCCACCACGAACAACGCGCCACCACGCCAGAGGATATCCACGCAGCCATCGGGCAGCACGATGATGCTGCCACTGGCGTCGGCCGACAACTGGCTCTGCCAGAGCTGGCCGAACTGGCCACGCAACGGCGCAGGCGCCAGGTGTTCCTGGTAGGCCGTGCCGGTGCCAGCGAGAGTGGAAGGTTCGCCCATGCCCCATTGTGGCAAAGCGAAACCGGAAAAAGAGAAGCCCGGCACGAGGCCGGGCTTCACTGGCGTATGGGAGAGAGGTCACACGCCAGTTACACGCACTAACGACAGGCGTTTGTTACCAGCTGAAGCGCGGGCCCACGAACCACTCGCGGTCGCCGGCCTTGGCCAGCTTCACTTCGCCACTCAGGCCCCAGTTCTGGTTGAACTTGGCGGTGGCACCGACGCGGCCGTAGAACTCGCCGTCCGGGTTGATACCGTGCTTCTTGCTGTAATCCTCGTAACCGGCCAGCGCATAGCCTTCCAGGTACGGGTTGAACGCGGTGCGCACGCCCACTTCAGTGGAGTAGCCGTTGAAGTCCAGGCCGTGCTTCATATCAAACTTCTGGTACGCAACACGAGCCACCAGGTCGGTGTTCGGTGCGATGCCGTAGTTGTAGCCGGCACCGATGCGCCACTGGGCGACATCGTTCTTGAAGGTGTCGGTTTCCTGCTTGCTGTAATCACCGAAGACATGGAAGTTCGGGTGCACGGCAACCGAGCCCTTCACGCCCCAGCCATCGGCGTCGCCGCCCTTGGCATCGGTGTTCACATAGCCGCCTTCAACGTAGTTGTACGACAGGCCATCGGCAGCCGATGCGGCGAACGGCAGCGCGGCCAACAGACCCAGGGCAAGCAGCGAATTCTTGATCATCGGGATACACCTTTAATTATTTTGGTTTCGTCGAACGCCCCTCGGGAGGGGGAGAGAGAAGGGGCGTTCGACAGGTGTGAATTATCCGTTTGTTGATGAAATCGGCCCTGAATATTGAACTGACCGGTACATGAATGAGGTTCCTGTTCAGGGAACTCTCTACGCGTCATGTATAGCCATGTCCCCATAGTTCCTGCCCATTGCACAAACTATGGGAGCAATCACCTACACAAACTATGGGGACAAATGCGAGCCTGGATGAGAGTCGCTGCTCACCGGTCCCAAGCTTGCCTGACTTGGCGGGCTGACTGACGAGGCATGATGGTAACGCGGCGAGCACACGCCGTCGCTGATCGACTGGTCGAGTCACCAGAGCTACCTGAGAAGTGACGCCCTCATCTGGGTCTGGACCGGCCAGACTTCCGTAGACATTCATGAGCCGCTTTGCGCGTAGCGCCGTTCAAACTCTACAGGGGCTAGGTTGC
>NZ_QAIJ01000056.1:0-11879 GCF_003060985.1 Stenotrophomonas sp. HMWF023 | reverse complement strand
GCCGCGGACACCCCCGCAACCGGACCCACCCCGCCTTCGACAGATCTCCGCAATCTGTTGGGATGGCATGACTTGCTCTTGGTGGGTGTCGACTTTGGTCGACACGTAGATCCACGCCATGCGTGGATGCTCTTCAATCAATTGTCGAAATGTTCGATTTCGATGGAGATTCATCCACGCATGGCGTGGATCTACCAGACACCCGGAAACTGTCAGAGGTGGGGTGGTGTCGGATTGCGGGGTGTCCGCGGCATGGATGCCGCGGCCAAGCCTACAGGGACGTATTTACGGCGTCCCCGCAATCCGACACTACCCCGCCATCCCACGGAATGCCGCTATTGAAGTTGCTTCGGCTGTTGCAGTTGCTCCGGCCTCTGCGGGTGCCGGGCGCAGCCCGGCCGGAACCCTTACTCTGCCGGCTTGGCAGCCGCGCTCGCGGCGACGCTCGCTGCACGCCGTGACAGCACCGCTTCGCGGTGGGCGATGTAAGCGTTGGCGGCGAGGATGATGCCGGCGCCAATGATCGTCCAGCGATCAACCGTCTCGGCAAACAGCAGCCAGCCGCACAAGGTCACCAGCGGCAACTGCAGGAAACTGATCGGCGTCAGCGCGGAGACCTCGCCCAGTCGTAACGCACGCGTCCACAACAACTGGCCGATGGTGCCCAGCACGCCGGTGGCCAGCAGCCAGACCCAGGCGATACCAGCGGGCCAGACCCAGACGAACAACGCTGGTATCAGTGACAGCGGCACCCAGAACACGTAGGTGTAGAGCACCACGGTGTCGGCGCTGTCGATGCGGGTGAGCTGCTTGATCTGGATCGCCACCAGCGAGCTGAGCACGGCGGCTGCCACGGCAATCAGGCTGCCGGAAGTGAAACCGGCAGTGCCCGGCCGCACGATCACCAGCACGCCGATGAAGCCGACCACCACAGCCGCCCAGCGCCGTACGCGCACCGTTTCGCCCAGCCACAGCACCGCCGCGATGGTGACGAACAACGGCGTGGAGTAGGACAGCGAAACGGCCTGTGCCAGTGGCAGGTGGCCCAGCGCCCAGAACGCGCACAGCATCGACCCCAGGCCGATCGCGCTGCGCACGAAATAGCGCGGTAGCTGCTGGGTCTTCAACGGTGCATGGCCCGGGCGCAGCAGCATCGGCAGCAGCGCGAGCAGGCCGAAGGCATTGCGGAAGAACGCTACTTCCTGGGTCGGCACGTAGCGGGTGGCATAGCGGATCGCCACCGCCATCAGGCCGAACGCCATGGTGCTGCCAAGCATCAGCAGCGCCGCCCGCAATGGGGTGGCGCTGACGGGTAGGACCGGTGTGCTCACCACTGTGCGCCGAGCAGGCGGGGCTCCGGTTCGATCGGTACGCCGAACTTCTCCAGCACCGAGGCGGAGATCCGCCGTGCCAGCGCCAGCAGTTCAGTGCCGGTGGCGTTGCCGTGGTTGACCAGTACCAGCGCATGGCTGGGCGCAACGCCGGCATCGCCCTCGCGGAAGCCCTTCCAGCCGCAGGATTCGATCATCCATGCGGCCGAGACCTTGCGGCGGTCGTCACGGTCTGCCGGAAACACCGGCAGCTCGGGGAAGTGCTGCAGCAGCACCTCCACCTGTTCCAGCGGCAGTACCGGGTTCTTGAAGAAGCTGCCTGCATTGCCCAGCACGTCGGGGTCGGGCAGCTTGCGGCGACGGATCGCGATCACGGCATTGGCGACGTCCACCGCGCTCGGCAGTTCCACGCCCTGCGCCTCCAGTTCTTCGCGGATGCCGGCGTAGCCCATGCGCAGGTCATGCAGCAGTGGCAGCTTCAGCTCAATGGCGGTGATCAGATAGCGGTCCGGTTGCTGCTTGAACACGCTGTCGCGGTAGGCGAAGCCGCACTGTTCATTGTCCAGCCGTACCCAGGTCTTTTCCAGGCAGTCCCAGGCCTCTACGGTCTGGATGAACTCGCCGACCTGTGCGCCATAGGCGCCGATGTTCTGGATCGGCGATGCACCGGCCGTGCCGGGAATCAGCGCCAGGTTTTCCAGCCCGGACAGGCCTTCCTGCAGCGACCACATCACCAGCCCGTGCCAGGACACGCCGGCTCCGGCGCGGATCACCGCGTGGTCCGCACGGTGTTCAAGGAAAGTGATTTCGCGGTTGCCGAACACCAGCACGGTGCCGGACAGGTCGTTGGCGATCAGCACGTTGCTGCCGCTGCCGAGCACCAGCAGCGGGCCGTCGGCCACATCCGGCAGGGCCAGGACCTCCGGCAGCAGCGCGGCATCGTGCAGTTCCAGCAACTGCGCGGCGCTGGCCTGCACGTGGAAGGTGTTCAGTGCCTGCAGCGGTGCGTTGCGGGTCAGGGTCCAGCGCAGCGGGGTTGCAGCGTTGTTGGTGTCGTCCATGGGGGTACTCACAGCGGTGCCACCGCGCCACGGCTGGGCGCCTCGCGTCGGCGTCGGATCGCCTCCACACAATCGGCGACCAGCGCCGGGCCCTTGAAGATCAGACCGCTGTAGCACTGCACCAGAGCCGCACCGGCGGCCATCTTGGCCACGGCGTCGGCACCGGACAGGATGCCGCCGACACCGACCAGCGGCACCGATTCGGGCAGGCGCGCGCGCAGGCGGCGCAGCACCAGGGTGGACTGTTCCAGCACCGGTGCGCCGGAAAGCCCGCCGGCTTCATTGGCCAGCGGATCGCCGGCAACCCGGCTGTGGTCGATGGTGGTGTTGGTGGCGATCACACCGTCCACCTGCAGTTCGCCCAGTACGCGCGCGGCGGCGTCGATGTCGCGCTCGTTGAGGTCCGGGGCCACCTTGACCAGCATCGGCACACGCCGGCCATGCTGCGCAGCCAGCGCTTCCTGGCGCTCACGCAGCTGGCTGACCAGCTGCCGCAGCGCGGTCTCTTCCTGCAGTTCGCGCAGGCCGGCGGTATTGGGCGAGGAAATGTTGACGGTGATGTAGTCGGCCAGCGGGTACACCTTGTCCATGCAGGCGATGTAGTCATCGGCGGCCTGTTCGTTGGGGGTGTCCTTGTTCTTGCCGATGTTGATGCCGAGCAGGCCGCGCCGGTTGCGCGCGCGTTCGACGTTGCGCACCAGCGCATCCACGCCCGCATTGTTGAAGCCCATGCGGTTGATGATCGCGTTGTGCGCCGGCAGCCGGAACAGGCGCGGCTTCGGGTTGCCGGCCTGCGGTCGCGGCGTGATCGTGCCGATCTCCACAAAACCGAAGCCCAGCGCGAACAGTGCATCGATGTGCTCGCCATTCTTGTCCAGGCCAGCAGCAAGGCCGACCGGATTGGGGAACGTCAGCCCGAACACCGTGCTGGGCATCGGCGCGATGCGTGCGGCCACCAGCGGCGTGGTGCCGGTGCGATAGGCCAGGTCCAGAGCGGACAGGCCGAGACCGTGGGCGCGTTCGGCGTCGAGCGAGAACAGGAAGGGGCGGGCAAGCGAATACATGCGTAGGTTTCAGTCCAGCGTGCCGAGGAAGGCTCGGGTTCGATATTCAAAAGAGACCTGGCCGTCGACCGCGTGGGCGGCGAACAGGTCCTGCAGCGCAGCCAGCATCGGCGCGTGGCGCGGATGGCCGGGCTGCGGCGCGTAGGAAGAAGACAGCAGGCGCCCACTCAGGGCGTCCAGGTCCAGGTGCTGCACGTTCGGCAGCTGCACCATGCCGCGCAGACCGGTACCGAACCAGGCCTGCATGGTGGCGTCGTCCTGGTAGCGTTCGGCCACGGCGGTGTAGTCGGTGCCGTAGTCCAGCAGCAGTTGCTCGTAGCCGACCAGGAACGGACTGGCATCGAGCAGGCGCGAATTCCAGTAGATCAGTGCCAGCCCGCCCGGGCGCAGGATGCGCTGCCACTCGGCGCGCACGGCCACGGTGTCGAACCAGTGGAAGGCCTGCGCGGCGCTGACCAGATCAACGCTGGCATCGGCCAGGCCGGTGGTCTCGGCACGGCCATCGACGGCGGAGAACTGCGGATACTGCGGCGCCAGCCAGTGTTCGGCGGCAGCGCGCATCGCCGCGTTGGGTTCGACGGCGACCAGTGGATGGCCAGCGGCCAGGAACTGGCGGCTGGAGATGCCGGTGCCTGCGCCGATGTCAGCAACCAGCGCGCTGGTTGCCACGGCCATCGGGCCATGCAGCCAGTCCATCAGCGCGACCGGATAGTCGGGGCGGTAGCGGACATAGTCCGCGACGCGGCTGCTGAAGCGTTCAGTGCTGTCCGGGGAGGTCATCGTCCTTTCACCAGCGCAGTCCAGGTTTTGCGTCGGCACCGGCGGCCACCATCGCGAAGATCAGGATGGCCACCAGGCCCACCGCAGCGAGGATGTTGAGCCAGCCCATGATCAGTCCGGCCAGGGCCATGCCATCGCCGTCCTGTTCGCCAGCGCGGCGGCGGATCTCGGCGCGGGCCAGGTGCCCGGTGATGATGGCGACGACGGCGGCGACACCCGGCAGCACGGTCCAGCTGCAGATGCCCGCGATCAGGCTGACCACGGCCAGGGCGTTGCTCTGTCGGGGTGGCACGCTCATCGAGTCCTCCGTGGCAGTGCCGACATGATAGTGCCTCTGCCCCGGCAATCCCATGGTCCGGCCAATGCAAGGCTGCCAAGCAAGGTTGGCAACCTTCGGAGCCGGGAGCGGGGTGGCGTTGGTAGGCGTCGACCTTGGTCGACGAAGGCGGCACCAACCAAGGTTGGCAGCTACCGAGGTATCGGCGCTAGCCCATCAATACCTGGCCGCCATCGACGTTGAGCACATGGCCGGTGATCCAGCGCGCCAGCGGCGAGCACAGGAACAACGCGGCGTCGGCAATTTCGCGCGGCTGCCCGAAGCGGCCGAACGGAATCTTCGCCAGGGTGCCGTGGTACAGCGCCGGATCTTCGGTACGACGCCGATCCCAGAGGCCATCGGCGAATTCAATCGAACCTGGTGCAATGGCGTTGACCCGGATCCGATCCGGCGCCAGAGCCAGCGCCTGCGAGGTGGTGTAGTGCGAGAGCGCGGCCTTGGCCGCCGCGTACGGTGCACCGCCGGGACGCGGCTGCTGCGCGGCGATCGAGGATAGATTGAGGATGCAGGCGTCCGACGAGGCGCGCAGCCACGGCAACGCAAGGCGCGAAGCGCGGACAGCGGCCATCAGGTCGATCTGCAGGCTGGCGGCCCAGCCGTCCTCGTCATCGGCCATGCCGTATCCGGTGGCGTTGTTGACCAGCACATCGATGCCGCCGAGTGTGTCGGCGGCGGCCTGCAGCCAGGCGCCGATCAGGGCAGGATCACCCAGATCGGCGGCGAAGGTGTGCAGCTGCGTGCCCTGTGCCCGCGCATCGGCCTGCAGGGCGTCGAGCCCGGTCTGGCCGCGGGCGCAGACCGAAACCTGCGCACCGGCGCCGGCAAACGCCAGCGCCAGTTCGCGGCCAATGCCCTTGCTGCCGCCGGCGATCAACACCCGGCGGCCGGTGAAATCGATCACCGGCTGGCCCTCGCGCAGAGACGCGGTTTCTGCCATCACAGGTCGAACTTGATGCCCTGGGCCAGCGGCAGCGAATCCGAATAGTTGATGGTGTTGGTCTGGCGGCGCATGTAGACCTTCCATGCATCCGAACCGGATTCGCGACCACCGCCGGTGTCCTTCTCGCCACCGAAGGCGCCACCGATTTCCGCGCCTGAGGTGCCGATGTTGACGTTGGCGATGCCGCAGTCCGAACCGGCCGCCGACAGGAAGCGCTCGGCCGTCTTCAGGTTGGTGGTGAAGATCGAGGACGACAGGCCCTGCGGCACGCCGTTCTGCATGTCGATGGCTTCGTCCAGCGTGCTGTACTTCATCACGTACAGGATCGGCGCGAAGGTCTCGTGCTGCACCACTTCATCGCTGTTCTTCAGGCCGGTGACAATGGCCGGCAGCACGAAATTGCCGGCGCGGTCGATGCGCGTACCGCCGGTTTCGATGGTGCCGCCGCTGGCCTTGGCCTTTTCGATGGAGGCCAGGAACTGCTGTACGGCACCGTCGCTGTTCAGCGGGCCCATCAGGTTGGCCGGGTCGGTCGGATCGCCGATCTTGCCTTCCACCTGCTTGTACGCCTTGACCAGCGTGGCCAGCACGTCGTCATGGATGGATTCGTGCACGATCAGGCGGCGGGTGGTGGTGCAGCGCTGGCCAGCGGTGCCGACCGCACCGAACACGATGCCGGGGATCGCCAGCTTCAGGTCGGCGGTTTCGTCGAGGATGATCGCGTTGTTGCCGCCCAGTTCCAGCAGGCAGCGGCCGAGGCGGTGCGCGACCTTCTCGGCGACGGTGCGGCCAACCTGGGTCGAACCGGTGAAGCTGATCAGCGGCACGCGCTTGTCGGCCACCATCTTTTCCGACAGCGCGGTACCGGCGTCGTTGATCAGGAAGAACAGGTCCGGGAAACCGGCATCGCGCAGCGCTTCATTGCAGATGCGCATCGAGGCGATGGCGGTCAGCGGGGTCTTGTTGGACGGCTTCCACAGGCAGATGTCGCCGCAGATCGTGGCCAGGAACGAGTTCCATGCCCACACCGCGACCGGGAAGTTGAACGCGCTGATGATGCCGACCAGGCCGAGCGGCTGGTACTGCTCGTACATGCGGTGGCCGGGGCGCTCGGAATGCATGGTGTAGCCGTACAGCATGCGGCTCTGGCCCACGGCGAAGTCGGCGATGTCGATCATCTCCTGCACTTCACCGTCGCCTTCGGGCTTGCTCTTGCCCATTTCCAGCGCGACCAGCGAACCGAGGGCGTCCTTGTGCTTGCGCAGCGCTTCGCCGCACAGGCGCACGGCTTCACCGCGGCGCGGCGCCGGGGTGGTGCGCCAGACCTTGAAGGCTTCCTGCGCACGAGCGATGACGGTTTCGTACTCGGCTTCGGTGGTGGCGCGGACCTGCGCGATCGGCTCGCCGGTGGTCGGGTTGATCGGGGTGATCAGCTCACCGCCGGTAGCGCTCGACCACTCCCCGTTGCCCAGGTAGGTGCCAGCGTTGATCGCGTCCAGACCAAGGGACTTGAGCAGCTCGGAAGACATGCAGACTCCTGTGTTTCGTTACGTTGTATTTGGTGCCGTCGCGGGCAAGTGGGGGCGCGATGGACAGAACCGTCGATGGTAGCAGAGGGGCGGGAAGGGGCTTGATGCGGTGCAGGAAGGAAATGCTCTCTCGCTGAAATTGTGGTGATCACTGCGCTGGGGCAAGCATGAAGACGTGAATGCCCAGTGTGATGGTGTCAACAATTGGACGCGGGTTGATGCATTTCGGAAAACTTTGATGCAATTTGAAATATTGAAAAATTCCAGCATTTTCAATGTTATAGGACTGGTTGCCGGGTTTGCGCGCGCACCTTCATCGGTAGCTTCCTACCAATTGCGTCAAGTTTCGTACACAATTCATCTACAAGTAATTGACGCCATCGCGACAGTTTCGTGCCGGCTTGGGGAGCCTCGGCATGTGACGGACAGCACGTTTGCTGTCTAGTCGGCTTAATCTGGAGAAGTGCCTTGCTACATGGATCCGTAGAAGATCTCCCCGCACAAGGGGCCCGGGCGGGCCGGAGACGCGTCGAGGCCCGGGCTGCCCTGGAGCTTGGGCTGCGCTTGGGCGACCTGTTGCTGCTGCCGGGAATGGCCGTTCTCTCCCACATCGTGCTGTACGGCGCAGCGGTGCCGAATCAATCCCAGCGCATCGTTTTCGGCGCGGTGATCCTCAGCGCGATCGTCTGTTTCTCTGTCGCACCGGTCTACCGCAACTGGCGGATACGCGGTTTGCTGGCCGATCTCTGGCTGTTGCTGCTGGCGTGGTCTGGGACGTTCGCGCTGTTCTCGCTCTATGCCGTCCTGATCGGGCTCGCCGATGCAGTGCCAGCCACGTGGCTGGTCGGCTGGTATGTCTCCGGGCTGGGCGCGATGGTGGCTCTGCGCGTGCTGCTGCGGGTGCAGTTGCACCGGCTTCGATCCCGGGGAATGGATCGTGAGCGGATCCTGCTCGTCGGCCTGCGTGCCCCGGCGCTGAAGCTTCATCGCCTGCTGCGTGGCAAGCCGGAACTGGGCAAGGAGGTGGTTGGCTACTTTGCCAGTGCTGGCGATATTGCCACCCGTCGGGGCGGCAACGCGCCGCGCTGCCTCGGTAGTCTGGCCGATGTTGCCGGGTACTTGAATCTGCATCGTGGCGAGTTTGACCAGATCTGGGTCTCCCTCCCGTTCGGCGACCCGGCGCCGATTCGCGACACACTCAAACAGATTGAGCGTTTTCCCGTTCCGGTCCGGTTGATTCCGGATACCACCGGGCTTGGTGCGCTGAATCCCAGCGTCCATCAGGTCGGCGATGTGGCCATGATCGGCGTTCGCCAGGGACTGGCGGACCACAGATTCCGCTTGTTCAAGCGTGTGGAGGACATCTTCGTCGCAGGCGTTGCAGTGATCGCCCTGGCGCCGCTGTTCGCCGTCCTGGCCCTTGGCGTGAAGTTGAGCTCGCCAGGCCCGGTGTTCTTCCGTCAGCGCCGGCACGGCCTGGGGGGCAAGGAATTCTGGATGCTGAAGTTCCGTTCCATGCGGGTACACGAGGAAGGGGCGGGGCAGATCACCCAGGCCACCCGTGGCGACCCGCGGGTAACGCGCTTTGGTGCCTTCCTGCGCCGCAGCAGCCTCGACGAGTTGCCGCAGTTCTTCAATGTCCTGGGTGGCAGCATGTCGGTCGTGGGGCCGCGGCCGCATGCCACCCAGCACAACGATCACTATGAACGTGTAATTGAGCGTTACATGCACCGTCACTACGTCAAGCCGGGTATCACTGGATGGGCGCAGGTGCACGGTTTGCGTGGCGAGACACCTGAGCTGCGTTCGATGAAGAAGCGTGTGCAGTACGACATCGACTACATCCGGCGCTGGAGCCCGACCCTGGATGCACGGATCATCGTGCTGACGGTGGTGAAGGTGCTGGGGCAGAAGTCAGCTTATTGACGCAGCTTGACGCGGGTACTGGGCCGTAATGTGATGAATTTCCTGACAATTTCGTCCCCCGTCATGGCCATGTAAGGTATCCTGTAGGGCTGTCACCTTCCTGCTTTGGGTGGTGCCGCACGGAATGCCACAGGATCCGAGTCAGTGTTCAAGAACGTTCTTTTTGTTTGTGTGGGCAACATCTGCCGCAGCCCTTCTGCTGAAGTCATGCTTCGCCAGTCCCTGGAGGGCAAGGGCATCCAGGTGTCCTCTGCTGGCCTGGGAGCACTCGTGGGTCATGGCATCGACGCCACGGCACAGGCGTTGCTGGTCGAGCATGGCCTCAACGGCGATTTGCATCGCGCCCGCCAGATCGACGACGCCATCCTCGGTTCGGCCGATCTGGTGCTCACCATGGAGCGCAAGCACGTCCATCGCATCGCCGAGGTCGCGCCGCAGGCCTCCGGTAAGACCTTCCTGCTGGGGAAGTGGCAGCAGGACCGGGAAATTCCCGATCCCTACCGCCAGCAACGCCCGGCGTTCGAGCATGTTTACAGGCTGATGGCCGAGGGTGTTGAAAGTTGGGCGCGGCACTTCTAGTGACCACCGCGTTGGCCCTTTCGACATCCCGTACCCCTGATATGAAGAGTTCCTACAGATGACCACCAACACCCGTATTCCGACGCAGGACGATACCGATGAAATCGATCTGCGGCAGCTGCTTGGAACACTGATCGACCACAAGTGGTGGATCGCAGCAATTACGGGAGGGTTCTTCGTTGCAGCGGCGGCATATGCGCTGCTCGCAACTCCGATCTACCGGGCTGATGCGATTGTGCAGGTGGAATCGAAAGTGCCAAGCCTGCCAGGGCTGTCGGATCTCTCCCAGTCGCTGGGGATTGGCGCGGGTTCCGCCGAGGCGACGACCGAGATTGCGTTGATTACTTCGCGAGCGGTCGTCGGAAGTGCGGTCAACGCATTGAGGCTCGATATCGAAGTCGAACCCAACCGCTTTCCCTTGTTCGGTGGGTACTTCGCACGAAAGGCTGAGCGGAGCGCCCCGGATGCTCTTGCCGATACTCGCTTTGGCATGACGCGATTCGGTTGGGGTGGGGAGAAGCTGGATGTTTTCCAGCTGGACGTGCCGCGTAAGCTGATTGATCGCCCGCTGACACTTGTCGCCGGGGACAACAGCAGCTATGAGCTGTTCGATGAGCAGGACAACCTGCTTGTGAGGGGCGAGATCGGCAAGGTTGCGGCGGGGCAGGGCGTCACCATGCAGGTGGCCGAGATCCGTGCCCATCCGGGCATGCGTTTCGAGGTGACCCGCCACCGGCACCTTGCCGTTGTCAATGACCTGCAGAAGAAGGTTTCTGTCAGTGAGTCGGGCAAGGACTCCGGGATACTGACTCTGGCGTTCGAGAATGCAGATCCGGAGCTGGCGCAGAATTTTCTGCAGCAGGTGGCGCAGGCCTATGTCCGGCAGAATGTTGAGCGGAACTCGGCTGAGGCCTCGGCGCAGTTGACCTTCGTCAAGGAGCAGTTGCCCAATGTGCGCAGCCAGGTCGATGCAGCGCAGAAGTCGCTGAGTTCCTACCAGATGCGTGCCAACTCGGTCGACCTTACTCTGCAGACCAAGGGGTTGCTGGATCAGGAAGTCGCGGTCGAAACCAGCATCCAGCAGCTGCGCCTGCAGCAGGCGGAGATGGACCGCAAGTTCACTCGTGATCACCCCGCCTATCAGGCGCTGATGCGTCAGATCGGTGATCTGGAGGCGCGCAAGAGCGGCTTCCAGGGGCAGGTGAAGCAGCTTCCGGAGGCGCAGCAGGAGCTGCTGCGACTGACTCGCGACCTGCAGGTCAGCAATGAGATGTATACCGCGATGCTGAACCAGGCACAGCAGCTGGATGTTGCGCGTGCTGGCACCGTTGGCAATGTACGGATCGTCGATGCCGCCGAAGTGGAAGCGACCGAGCCGGTGAAGCCACGCAAATCCTTGCTCGTGCTTGTGGGGACCTTGTTGGGCGCGTTTCTCTCGATTGGCCTGGTGCTGCTGCGGCAAGTCTTGAATCGCGGTGTTGAAGATCCGTCCCAGATCGAAGAGATCGGCCTGCCGGTCTATGCGTCGATCCCGGTCAGTCCGGGGCAGCAGTCCGATTCGGTGCGTGGCAAGTTCCGCGCCGATGGCAAGCTCCATCTGTTGGCGGTCAAGGATCCGGCCGACCTTGCTGTCGAGGCGGTGCGCAGCCTGCGTACCAGCCTGCACTTCGCGCGCCTGGAGGCCAAGAACAACATCGTTCTGATCTCCGGCTCCAGTCCGAACGCCGGCAAGACCTTCGTCTCCTCCAATCTGGCTGCGGTCATCGCACAGGCTGGCCAGCGAGTGCTGATCATCGATGCCGACATGCGCAAGGGTACGTTGCACAAGGCTCTGGGTGCGACCCAGACCCCTGGCCTGTCCGATGTGCTTGTTGGCAAGACCTCGTTGGATGAAGCCATCCGCGCGGTCCCGGGTCTGGACAACCTGAGTTTCATTGCGCGTGGTGATGTACCGCCCAACCCGTCGGAACTGCTGATGCACCGCAATTTCACGGAACTGCTGGAACAGGTGGAGAAGCGTTTCGATCTGGTCATCATCGATACGCCGCCGATCCTTGCAGTAACCGACGCGGCGGTCATCGCCCACCATGCAGGCACTTGCCTGCTGGTCGCGCGCTTTGGCTTGAACCAGCCCAAGGAGCTGATGCTTGCCCGCAAGCGCTTCGAACAGAACAACGTTCAGTTGAAGGGTGCGATCTTCAATGCGGTTGAGCGTCGGGCAACCGGCTACTACAGCTACGGCTACTACGAGTACAAGTCGACCCGATGAACGGGGCGCGGGACAGGGCGCGAGCCAGCGCTCTGGCCGACAGGGAAGTCACGGCAGCTGCAG
>NZ_QAIJ01000055.1:0-1143 GCF_003060985.1 Stenotrophomonas sp. HMWF023 | reverse complement strand
CAGGTGCAGTGCTCGGTGGGTTGGAACCAAGTGGCCGATGCCACCGAGTTCCAGCTTGAGAGCGGCGGCGGCGGCAAGCGGCTGTACACCTGGCCCAAGGCTTATGTGAGCGCCAATGGTGGTGCCTACTGCGCCGGTGATTATCGCGTGCGCGCCTGCAATGCAGGGGGGTGTTCACCGTGGTCAGCCGACCATCCCGTCACGCAAGGTGTACTGAACTGGGACTGAGCCATGAATGGAATCACTTCTCTATTGATTCGCGCAACGCTTCTTGTCGTGGCGACGGTGGCCGGTGCTGCACCGGCTGCGGCCCAGGAAGTTGTGGAATATATCCACACCGACGCACTGGGCTCACCGGTGGCGATCACCGATGCCAGCGGAAATGTAATCGAGCGGACGGTGTATGAACCGTATGGGGCCGTGGTCAATCGGCCGCTGAAGGATGGGCCTGGGTATACCGGGCACGTGACGGACTCGGGCACTGGGCTGAGTTACATGCAGCAGCGGTACTATGACTCTGAACTGGGGTTGTTTCTGAGTACAGACCCAGTCGTTGCATCGGAAGCGCTGTTCGGGCGCTACCTCTACGCAAATAACGGTCCATATAGATTTGTGGATCCGGATGGGCGTGCTTCCGAAGAAAAGAACCGTCGAAGACCCGCAATTGTGGGGAGTAGAATAAAGAACGGGATGGTGGCAGCAGGGAGCCGTATGGGAACTCTAGGCGCTACAAATGCTGGAGCCGGATCCAGCGGAGGGTACGGGCGAGAGCCACGGGCATCCGATCCGCAATGGACTCGAGACCCGAAAGTAAGAGGGCAAATGGAGGATGCATGGAATGACTCAAACCCATTTGCGCCAGCCGTACGCCGAGGGGAATCTGGATCTCTGAAACGAGAGAACGGAGGGTGGATTGTTCAGTTCGCGGGGGAACGAGGGCATGAACTGGTTCGGTCACCTGCCGGCACAAGGGACAGAATGTCGATTGAATCTGCTAGGAAGCCCTCGGAGTTTGAATGTGGATGCATAGTCAAGGGCTACTTTCATACGCACCCTAATACAAGGGCTGAAGGGTACTTCCCAGGCACAAATGGCTATGACTACGATTATCAGTTACAGCAGGGGGTTCCTGGCATGATTAGG
>NZ_QAIJ01000305.1:0-3615 GCF_003060985.1 Stenotrophomonas sp. HMWF023 | reverse complement strand
GGCCCAGCTCAGCCATGAGCTGCTCCATAGTGAAGTCAGCTCGAAAGCTGGCCTGCAGAGCAAGATCGTAGATCCGAAGGAAGAACTGGGTCGAACCGCGAGTGGCAAGCACCAGGTTGTGCTGGGGGATCAGCAACAGCTTTGCCCCAACCGAATGGGCTCCGGTTATCGCGTCTTCCGCGAGCGTGTCGACCGCCACGACCAGGTGGTCAGAGCTAAGCAAAACGTTGAGGATGCTCATCTTGCGGGTCCAAGGACTTGCAGAGACTATCGTCTCTATTCAGACACCTGTCCACATAGGCCCAGCTATGTCCCATACCGATTTGGACCTTTCGCAGCGCTTGGCAGCATGCGAGAGCGAGCTGGAAGCGCATCGCGGCTACCTGAAGGCACTTGAGTACGGCTTACGAGCTGCAATCATCAGCCATCCCAGACCTGAAGCACTGGTGCAGGTATGGAGAGCGATGCTTCCGGGCATGGCCGAAGCGCACAGGGGACGCGATGGAGCCGTCTTTGCCGCAGCGCTGGAGCAGGCTTTGACGCTGCTCACTGAGCAGATCGAAGCGTCACCTTCTAACGAGAGCTCCGCAGACCGCTGAAACGACTTCCAGACGGCGTGATTGGAGCCGGTTGCATTGCACGACTCCCTCCAAGCCACGGTCCGCTTCCGGCCAGAAGCGGACATTGGTAGTGCAAGCATTCTGGGAATTCTTCCGGTGACTCTACAGCTGAACCCTTGGCAGGAGCTATGGTCATTTCTCCTGTGGTGCGGGAGCTGATTCGGCCGCCCGTTGAAGCAGCTGCAGAGTATTGCCAATGAGATGCAGGAGAGCTCCCGGGTGAAGAGCAGCAGGCGCGTTGTCGGATCGGAACAACACACATAGAACAGGTTGCGGCTCCTTTCGAACCTATGCAGCTCGCAATGCAGTTCAATCGTCTCTCCATCGACGTTGATCAGATGTGCGCACGAGGCTATCAGAGGCTGCTCGGGGCAGACGCCTGATGACTGATGGCGCCGCCAGATGCCATAATTTTCTGCTTCCGAATGAAAATTCCCACATGGACGTTGGCCGCCCCGCAAAGCAATCTTCCGCGCTCTTTCGCGAGGCGGTCAGGCTGGATCATCAGCGCCGCCAGAACGCTCCGCTCGACCGCCTAGGCTTTGGCTGGCGCTCGACCGCCTTGTTCTTTCTCCTGCTGGCCGGGGCAGTCCTAGCTGTCGCAGCTACAGCACGCTTTCCAAGGAAAGAACGCGCCCAAGGGGAGATATCTACCGAGATGGGAACAAAGCGCGTAACTGCGACCCGACAGGGCGTGGTTTCGGCTATACACGTCAAGCCGAATGAGGCAGTTCGGAAGGGGCAGAGTCTGCTGAGCCTTTCCTACGACCGGACAGTTGACGGCATAAGTATTGGAAATCGTAGCCTCGAAGCTGCTCGTAAGCAGATGTTATCGCGCGTGGACTCACTGGAAGACACGGCAGAAGTCATCAGACAGAAGATCCTTGAGGTAGAGCTTGAGTCGGTAGAGAACCGCGAGCAAGTTGAATTCCTCAATGAGCTTGTCGCTCTGAAAGAGATGCAGATCGCGGATAAGCAGCGGACGGTTGAGGCCATGGAGCAGCTCACCAAGGAGAAGATCGTCTCGGAACTGCAGTTCCGCGCCGCTCGTGGTGAGCTTTTGGATCAGCAGCAGCAACTGGTAGGTCTCAAACGAGAGCGTGGCCAGCTGCTAGCCAAGATAGGAACGTCGGAAAGCTCGAGGCGCCAGTTGGAGCACCAAGTCTCTTCATCCGAGTCGATGATTACGGCTGAGACGGCCGCATTCGATGAGAAGGAGATCTCATTGCGAGCCAGTAGCGCGGAGACACTGACGGCTCCAATGGATGGGCGCGTATCAAGTCGGATTGCATCTTTGGGCGAATCAGTCCAACCCGGTGCATCACTCATGATCATCGCTGCGACGGACGAGCCTGCGATTGGGCGTGCATGGGTGAAATCATCAGCCATCGGATTTCTGAAGCTTGGAGGTGAAGCGCGTTTGAAGGTCTCGGCGTTCCCGTATCGCAAGTTTGGCACGATCTCGGGAACAGTACGGGAAGTCGCCAAGGCGCCCACGCCCGTTGCAGACTTGCCCAGAGATCTGAATGCATCCGAGGCGATGTATGCAATCACCATCTCCCTGTCATCCACCAATCACGAGACGTCCCGCAATCAAACGATTGATCCATCCATGCTCGGAGACGGAATGAAGTTCGATGTGGATCTTATGATGGAGCGGAGAACACTTCTCGAGATGCTATTTGATCCTGCAAGGACGGCACTTTCCGGCCTGGAATGATCTGCTCAGGCGTCACACGCTTCACGCTTGTTATTGAGCCGCCAGCACATGTGGCAAGCAGCGTCGCCAGGCTCGCGATCTGTGGTCGATGAGTAACGGCAATGATCGTGATGCCGATCGATCGCAGCGAGAGGAAAATTTCCCTTTCCTTATCTAGATCAACGTTCGCTGTCGCCTCATCAAGAAGAAGAACGCGGGGGCGGCGGTACAGGGCACGAGCAATCAGGAGCCGCTGACGCTGGCCTGCAGACAATGAGCTTCCAATCTCACCAATGCGCGTCTGCAACTGAAGCGGCATAGCTTTGACCTCTGTCGCGAGCCCAGCCAGCGCCAGGCATCGCCAGATACTCTCTGGCTCAGCATCCTCAGAAAAGAACGCTACGTTCTCGCCGATGCTCCCTCCAAGCAGCTCGTCCCCTTGCATTACCACGCCAATCTGCGACCTTATGGAGCGCGAGAATGGCGTAGACAATGCCGTGCCGTCATACCGGATCTCACCTTGCTGCGGGGGATACAAACCAGCGAGCAGCTTCATGATGGTGCTCTTGCCACAACCGGACGGACCATTGAGGAGTACGAAGTCTCCTGCATGAACGGCGATATTGAGTGCTTTTACCGAAAATTCGTCCGATTGACCGTAGCGATAGTACACATTCTGGGCGTATATGCGCCCCTCAAGCGGAGGGTGATCCATTGCCTCAGGACCCATCAGCTCGCTCTCGCTTAGAACAATATCGGCCAATCGGTCTGAGTGAAGGACAGTCTGGCGGAAGGCGGTGATCTGCTGGACGAACGTATGGATTCTTGCGGACAGTTGGCGCTTGAGTGCAAAGAAGGCAAATAGGGCGCCAACCGTCAGTGCTTGATCCAGCAGCAAATGAACGCCTAGGTAGACAGCGCCGGCCGTCGCGAGATTGTCCAGCAAGGTGCGGCTAGCAGACAAGGATGCTAGCAATGAATTCAGTCGATTTCCTGCGTTGGTTGCGTCTGCAAGTCGGGCCGACCATTCCGCCTCGCGATTCAGCTCGGCGCCGGCGGACTTGATGGATGCGATTGAACGAATCGTCTCAATCCTGGCAGTCTTCTCACGCAGTGATGCCTGAAAGGCCTCCCCGCCCAGCTTGTTTCGCACCGGCGATGAAGCCCAAGAAAGGCCCAAGTAGAGTGCCGCGGCCGAACTGCCAACAAGCGCAAGCACCGGTGAGACGAAGAACATTGTCGCCACAAGTAGAAGCGATAGAATCCCGTCCATAACAGCGGACACAAGGCCGCCTG
>NZ_QAIJ01000304.1:0-1155 GCF_003060985.1 Stenotrophomonas sp. HMWF023 | reverse complement strand
CGTGATCGGATGGATGTAGCTCTCGTAGAGCACGCCCAGCACGATGTAGATCACCACCAGCGACGCCAGCAGCAGCCACACCACGTCGGTCTGGCTGCCGGTGAATTCGGCGGCCTTGCCGATGAACTGCGCATGCACGTGCGCCGGCATGTCCAGGCTGGCCTTGGTCTCTTCGATGGCCTTGACCGCATCGGACAGCGAATAACCCGGGGCGACGTTGAACGACACCGTCACCGCAGGCAGCTGCTGCTGGTGGCTGACCAGCAGCGGCGCGCTGGACACCTTGGCCTCGGCCAGCGCCGACAGCGGGATGATGCTGCCCGCACCGACGGTGATGCCGGTGTTCTGCGCGCCGATACCGGTGGCGGTGGACGAGTTGGACGAGGTGACCTGACCGAAGCTGGTCGCGTTGGTGCCGGTCAGTGCGCCGGCGCCATTGGAGGCGACCGCCAGCTGTTCCATCAGCGCGGTGCTGGTGCGGAACTGCGGCGCCACTTCCAGGACCACCCGGTACTGGTTGAGCTCGGTGAAGATGGTCGAGATCTGGCGCTGGCCGAACGCATCGTAGAGCGTGTCGTCGATGGTCTGCATCGGCACGCCCAGCACGCTGGCCTTGTCGCGGTCGATGTTCAATTCCAGTGCGCGGCCCTGGTTGGACAGGTTGTTGTCGACGTCGGCCAGTTCCGGGCGCTGGCGCAGCGCTTCGGTCATGCGGTTGGCCTGCAGTGCCACTTCGGCACTGTCCACGTCCGACAGCGAGTACTGGTACTCGGTGGCGGCCACGCGGGTGTCCAGGGTCACGTCCTGCACCGGCTTCAGGTACAGGGCCACGCCCGGAATGCCGGCGACGGACTTCTGCAGGCGCGGCAGGATCTCATCCAATCCGTCCCGATCGCCGCGCTCTTTCAGCACGATCGACAGCTGGCCCTGGTTGAGCGTGGGATTCATGCTGCCGGCGCCGATGAAGGCTGACACGCCGGTCACGTCCGGGTCCTTGCGCAGCGCCTCGGCAACCTGCTTGGTGCGCTGCTCCATCTGCGGGAACGCAATGTTCTGGTCGGCCTGGACCACGGCGGTGATCAGGCCGGTGTCCTGTTCGGGCAGCAGTCCCTTGGGAATCAACACGTACAGCAGCACGGTCAACACCAGCGCCGC
>NZ_QAIJ01000054.1:0-2480 GCF_003060985.1 Stenotrophomonas sp. HMWF023 | reverse complement strand
GGTAGGGACGGGGCAGTCCGAACCTGGCTTTTGCGCCGGTTCACTCCGGGCTGCGGTATCATTTGCAGTCATCTTTTGAATGCATAACCGCCGACATGATCGAACTGAATCCTGTCCGCCAGCGCATCGCCGATCTGACCGATCGCGTGTTGTCGCTCCGGGGGTATCTTTGACTACGACGCCAAGAAAGAGCGTCTTGAAGAAGTAACGCGGGAGCTGGAAAGCCCCGACGTCTGGAACAACGCCGAGTACGCCCAGAACCTGGGGCGCGAGCGCTCGACCCTGGAAAAGACCGTGGGCGGCATCGCCGCGGTGCTGGAAGGCCTGAGCGACGCCACCGAACTGCTGGAGCTGGCCGAGTCCGAGCAGGACGAGGACACCGCGCTGGCCGTGGTGGCCGACCTGGACAAGCACCAGGCGCACGTGGAGAAGCTGGAGTTCCAGCGCATGTTCTCCGGCCAGATGGACACTGCCCCGGCATTCGTCGACATCCAGGCCGGCGCCGGTGGCACCGAAGCCCAGGACTGGGCCGAGATCCTGCTGCGCATGTACCTGCGCTGGTGTGAATCGCGTGGCTGGAAGACCGAGCTGATGGAAGTCTCCGGTGGTGACGTCGCGGGCATCAAGTCGGCCACGCTGCGCGTGGAAGGCGACTACGCCTATGGCTGGCTGAAGACCGAGACCGGCGTGCACCGCCTGGTGCGCAAGTCGCCGTTCGACTCGGACAACCGCCGCCATACCAGCTTCACCTCGGTGTTCGTGTCGCCGGAAGTGGACAACAACATCGAAATCGACATCAATCCGGCCGATCTGCGTACCGACGTGTACCGCTCGTCCGGTGCCGGTGGTCAGCACGTCAACAAGACCGAGTCGGCGGTGCGTATCACCCACATCCCGACCAACACGGTCGTGGCCTGCCAGACCGGCCGCAGCCAGCACCAGAACCGCGACAACGCGATGAAGATGCTGGCCGCCAAGCTGTACGAGCTGGAAATCCAGAAGCGCAACGCCGAGCGCGATGCGGTGGAAGCCACCAAGTCCGACATCGGCTGGGGCAGCCAGATCCGCAACTACGTGCTCGACCAGAGCCGTATCAAGGACCTGCGCACCGGCATCGAGCGTTCGGATACGCAGAAGGTGCTCGATGGTGACCTGGACGAATTCGTCGAGGCCAGCCTGAAGGCCGGCCTGGCGGTCGGCTCCAAGCGCATCGATGCCTGATGCGTGCCCGGCGACAGCGGTACCCTCCGCTGCCCGGGCCCTGCGTTGCGGGACGTCATGGGCGTCCCGCAATGCTGTTGAAACCTGCAGGGCAGGGCGATGATGCGCAGTGAAGCCGAACGCAAGGAACTGGGTGGCTTTCTCAAGGCCTGCCGCGCTCGGGTCGAGCCAGCAACACTGGGGCTGCCAGGGGGGCGCAGGCGCACGCCGGGCCTGAAGCGCGAGGAAGTCGCGCTGGCTATCGGGGTCAGCGTCAGCTGGTACACCTGGATCGAGCAGGGCCGCGAAGTGCGGGCCTCGCCCGAGGTGCTGGAGCGCCTGGCGCAGGTGCTGCGGATGAGCGACGACGAGCGCGCCTACGCGTTCGCGCTGTCCGGCTACGGGGTGCCGCTGGAATCGCCCGACGAAACGGTGACCGACGGCCTGCGCCAGCTGGTGGAGGCGATGCAGCCGATCCCGGCCTACGTGCGCAATACCCGTTTCGACATCCTGGCCTGGAATCCGGCCATCGCCGATCTGTTTGTCGACTACGGTCAGTTGGCGCCGCATGAGCGCAATACGCTGCGGCTGATGTTCCTGTATCCGCCGTACAGAACGTTGATCCTCAACTGGGAAGAAATGACCCGGGGGCTGCTGGCCAGCTTCCGCGCGGCGATGGCGCAGGCGCCGGACAAGGCGCCGTTCCTGGCGCTGGCCGAGGACATCGGCACGCACAGCGAGCAGTTCCGTGAGTGGTGGCCGGAGCACGATGTGCGTCGTTTCGACGAAGGCGCGAAGAAGCTGAACCATCCCACGCGCGGGCTGCTGGACCTGCAGTACGTGGCGCTGGTGCCGGAGAGCCGGCATGACCTGTCACTGGTGACCTACCTGCCGCGCAGGTAGAGGGTTGTTCGGCAGGGCTGCGCCCTGCACCTGCAGACGCCAGAGCCGAAGCAACAGCAACAGCAACAGCAACAGCGGGCTTTCCGTGAGTTGGCCGGGCGGTGTCGGATTGCCGCGATCGGGTAGATCCACGCCATGCGTGGATGCTTCTCGGTTTCAATTCGAGATATTCGATCTCGATGGAAATTCATCCACGCATGGCGTGGATCTACCGTGTCGACCAAGGTCGACACCAACCAAGAGCAGGCCATGCCATCCCGACAGATTGCGGAGATCTGTCGAAGGCGGGGTGGGTCCGGTGGCGGGAGTGTCCGCGGCATGGATGCCGCGGCCAAGCCCCCATGGATGGGTTTACGGCGTCTCCCGCCACCGGACCC
>NZ_QAIJ01000053.1:0-1057 GCF_003060985.1 Stenotrophomonas sp. HMWF023 | reverse complement strand
GAGATCTACAAGCAGTTCGCCCTGACCATCGCCATCTCGATGGCGTTCTCGGCGTTCCTGGCACTGGGCTTCACCCCGGCGCTGTGCGCGACGTTCCTCAAGCCGACGCACAACGACAACCCGAACATCATCTACCGCACCTTCAACAAGTACTACGACAAGATCAGCCACACCTACGTGGGCCACATCACCTCCGCGGTGCGCCATGCACCGCGCTGGATGATCCTGTTCGTGGTGCTGACCGCGCTGTGCGGCTTCCTGTTCACCCGCATGCCGGGCAGCTTCCTGCCGGAAGAAGACCAGGGCTATGCACTGGCGATCGTGCAGTTGCCGCCGGGCTCGACCAAGAGCCAGACCAACGAAGCGTTCGCACAGATGCGCGGCATCCTGGAAAAGCAGGATGGTTATGAAGGCATGCTGCAGGTGGCCGGCTTCAGCTTCGTCGGTTCCGGCGAAAACGTGGGCATGGGCTTCATCCGCCTGAAGCCGTGGGAAGAGCGCAAGTTCACTGCTCCGGAATTCATCCAGAACATGAACGGCGCGTTCTACGGCATCAAGGAAGCGCAGATCTTCGTGGTCAACCTGCCGACCGTGCAGGGCCTTGGCCAGTTCGGTGGCTTCGACATGTGGCTGCAGGACCGTAGTGGTGCCGGTTACGAGCAGCTGACCCAGGCCCGCAACATCCTGCTCGGCCAAGCCGCGCAGAAGCCGGACCATCTGGTTGGTGTGCGCCCGAACGGCCTGGAAAACGCCCCGCAGCTGCAGCTGCACGTGGACCGCGTGCAGGCGCAGTCGATGGGCATGTCGGTGTCGGACGTGTACAGCACCATCCAGTTGATGCTGGCCCCGGTGTACGTCAACGACTTCTTCTACGAAGGCCGCATCAAGCGCGTGACCATGCAGGCCGATGGTCCGTACCGCACCGGCCAGGAATCGCTGAAGAGCTTCTACAGCCCGTCCAGCCTGACCACCAATACCGATGGCACCAACGCGATGATCCCGTTGAGCACGGTGGTCAAGTCCGAATGGGTCTCGGCACCGCCGTCGCTGAGCCGTT
>NZ_QAIJ01000052.1:0-2313 GCF_003060985.1 Stenotrophomonas sp. HMWF023 | reverse complement strand
ATTTCCACATCGATCTCGCCGGTGGCGTCCTTGAAGCGGTAGCGCTCGTGGCCGATCTTGGCCACCAGCGTGCCCTGCAGCACCACCGGCTGGTCGTCACGCTGGTCACGTGCCTCGGCCACCGTGGTGACGGCACTGGTGGCGCCCGGGCCGGTGTACTGGGCAAAGGCGCCAGCGCTGAGCAGGCTCAAGGAGGTGGCGAGGAGCGCAAGGGTGAGTCGTCGGTTCATGGTGTTCTCCATGCAGGGATAAGTACCCTCAGGTTCTATCGCCTCGAATGTGATGCCCATGCAATAAATCCGAAAAGATCTGAAAACGACATCCAATGTCAGAAACCATTCATCCCGGACCCGACGCCTCTTTCAGGAACGATTCCATGGCCGCCACCAAGGCCAGCGGCGTCTCGTTCATCGGGTAATGCCCGGCATCCTGCAGGACCTCCATCGTGGCCTGCCGGTAGCGGCGCAGATGCGTGCGCTCCATCAGTGCTCGGTTGAAGGTGGGATCGTGGCCACCTACCAGCACCTTCAACCGATGAGTGCCGACGATCTCATTGCTGAAATCGGTATCCGCCCACGCTGGAAGATAGGCAGCAAATGCTGCAGGTGAAGCATGTGCCACCGAATACGCGGCCTTCCAGTCGAGCCATTGCGCCGGCAGCCGTCCGCCGGTGCTGCGATCGATGATGGTCCGGCGGATGCCTACGCCCCCGGCTGCCGCTTCAAGCAGGCCTCGCGTCGCGGCGTCGTAGGCAATGCCGCCGCAGGGCACCGGCGCAATGGCCACCATGCCGCGCACCCGTTCCGGCGCAAGCACCGCCATGCGTTCAATGGCCATGCCGCCCATCGAATGACCTGCCACGCTGAAGCGTTCGTGGCCCAGGGCAGTCATCAGATCCAGTGCGTCGGATGCAATCTCGTCGATGGTGTACGCGCCGGGCGCATCGCGCATGCCGCCGTAGCCCCGGCAGTCCATGAAGATGTAGCTGAAGTCGTCGCGCGACAGCCATGGCTCGGTGGGCTCGAACGCGTGCGCGTCGCCGAACCAGCCGTGCAGCACCAGGACAGCATGGGGTCCGTGTCCCACGCGATGGAAAGTATTGGTCATGTGGTTCCATTACAGCCGAGGGGAGCGTTGATGCTAGACAGCGCGGATCCGGCCCACCGTCGATGACGGGTCAATCGCTATAGAATCCGGGCCATGCGCAATTCGCTGCTTGATCCCTACGAAGACCTGCCACGCGATGTCGTGGTCACCTCGAACGACTACGCCGCCGAATTTGCGTTTCCCCGCCATGCCCACCGGCGCGGGCAGTTCGCGTTCGCTGCGCGCGGCACCATCAGTGTGGCTACGCCGCAGGGGCGGTGGCTGGTTCCCCCGCAGCGCGCCTGCTGGGTGCCTGCAGGCCTGGCGCATGAGATGACCATGCGCGGGCCAGTGACGATGCTCAACGCCTTTCTCTCCGCCGATGCGGCCGACGCCGTGGCGCTGCCGGAGCACTGCCGGGTGTACGCGGTCTCTGCGCTGTTGCAGCAGCTGCTGGAGGCGGCGGTGGACCTGCCCCCGCTGTACGACGAGGACGGGCGCGCAGGCAAACTGATGCAGCTGCTGGTGGCGGAAATCGCATCGATGCCGACACTTTCCCTGCATGCACCGCTGCCCGCCGATGCACGCCTCGCACGTGTCTGCCGCGCATTGCTCGACAGTCCTTCGCTGGCAGTGCGCCTCGATGACGTTGCCGCCGAAGCAGGCATGAGCCGGCGCACGTTCACGCGCATGTTCCGCGCCGATACCGGGGTGGGTTTTGCAGAGTGGCGGCAGCAGGTGTGCCTGCTGATGGCCATCGAGCGGCTGGGACAGGGCCAGGCGGTGACGCGTGTGGCATTGGACCTGGGCTATGCAAGCCCGAGCGCGTTTTCTGCTGCCTTCCGGCGTGTGCTGGGATGTTCGCCGAGCCGGTACGCAGAGGCGTAGTACTCGGCCGATGCTTGGTTGTCATGCGCGCTGCGCGCGTGGGTCGAGCGTCGCTCGACGCTGTAAATGTCCATGCGCAACTGGATGGCATCAGGCCGCCTCGCGGCGGCCTGATGGATCTCACTCAACGACACGATCTCAGAAGAAGATCGCGTACAGGATCAACAGCGGAATCGGCACGCCCAAGAACCAGAGCAGAAGCGTTTTCATGGCAGGTCTCCTTGCATCAGATGCGGGTTACAGGTCGCGGCGACGGCCGCCCCAGGTGGCGCTGAGGCTGGCAAAGAACGCGCCGATCAGCAGGGTGATGAACAGCCACAGTGCGGCATAGGCCGTGGC
>NZ_QAIJ01000051.1:5334-16735 GCF_003060985.1 Stenotrophomonas sp. HMWF023 | reverse complement strand
CCTGCAGGCGCCTTCACAAGATACCTGCGCATACTTTCAAAGATCCGGGGAAGTGGCCTCAGCGCCGTTCCCGTGTGCTGCGAAGTTTCCTTCGTAGCGAGCCGCCTATTATGCCGGACTTTTCGAGTCCGTCAACACCTTTCGTTCGATCATCTCGTTCGGCGGTGGTGGCGTCCCTTGTGTCGCTGAAGCCCCTTGTTGGCGACCCCTGCGACGGGGGAGGGAAAGTATGTCCCTATTCGCGGCCTTTGTGAAGGGGGTGTGGCAACTTTTTTCATCGGATGTTGCATCCGTTCATGCGCAGGCGCTGCGACAGGGTTCCACGAAGAGCGGCAGAGCGGCGGCTCTGCTCTGCTACAGCAGAAGCAGGGGCCGGCTGCGCCGGCCCCTGCCCCGGGTCAGGCAGCGACCAGGCGCACGCGGGCGAAGGTGCGCTTGCCGACCTGCAGCAGGCCCTCGAAGCCGGGCTGCAGCACCTGCTGACCGTCTTCCACCACTTCGCCGTCCACCTTCACCGCACGCTCCTTGAGCTTGCGGTTGGCCTCGGAGTTGCTCGGAGTCAGGCCAGCAGCGGTCAGCAGTGCGGCAATACGCAGGCCTTCGGCCGGGATCGCCACGTCCTGCAGCGGCAGCTGGGTGATATCGCCCTGCCCCGTGACAGCCGCTTCCCAGCCGGCAATCGCCTGTTCGGCCGCTGCGGCGTCATGGAAGCGGGTGGCCAGTTCACGCGCCAGGCGCAGCTTCACCACACGCGGGTTCAGGCCAGCGGCGATCTGCTCGCGCAGGGAGGCCGCTTCGGCCTGGCTGATATCGAAGGACAGCAGCTCGATCCAACGCCACATCAGGGCGTCATCCACCTTCATGGTCTTGGTGACGATGTCGATGGCCGGTTCGCTGATGCCGATGTAGTTGCCCAGCGACTTGGACATCTTGTTGACGCCATCCAGGCCCTCCAGCAACGGCATGGTCAGCACCACCTGCGGCTTCTGGCCGTGGTGCTCCTGCAGGCCACGGCCCATCAGCAGGTTGAACTTCTGGTCGGTCCCCCCCAGCTCGACGTCCGCTTCCAGGGCCACCGAGTCGTAGCCCTGCACCAGCGGGTACAGGAATTCGTGGATGGCGATGGACTGCTGGGCGGCGTAGCGCTTGGCGAAGTCGTCGCGCTCGAGCATGCGCGCCACGGTGTGCTGGCCGGCCAGGCGGATCATGTCGGCTGCGCTCATCTTGCCGAACCACTCCGAATTGAAGCGGACCTCGGTGCGGCTGCGGTCCAGCACCTTGAACACCTGCTCTTCATAGGTACGGGCGTTGGCCACCACGTCGTCGCGGCTGAGCGGCTTGCGGGTCAGGCTCTTGCCGGAGGGGTCGCCGATCATGCCGGTGAAGTCGCCGATCAGGAAAATGACCTGGTGGCCGAGGTCCTGGAACTGACGCATCTTGTTCAGCAGCACCGTGTGGCCCAGGTGCAGGTCAGGCGCAGTGGGGTCGAAGCCGGCCTTGATGCGCAGCGGGCGGCCTTCCTGCAGGCGCGCGCGCAGATCCTCGAGCTTGAGGATCTCGTCGGCACCGCGGCCGATCAGGGCAAGGGCTTCTTCAATCGAGGACACGTGACTACTCCCGGCAACGCCGTTTCTTATGTGGGGTGTTAAAGCGAAGTTAACCCGATCGGCTTCACAAAAGCCAATAGGCACAAGGGTTTGACGCGAATTTGTTAGGTGTCTATGTTACCGGCGTTTGGGCCCGCGTTCCCGGGTCAGCCAGAGACCGACATCTGATGCTCAATTCCGATCAAGGCCGCGCACGCAAGCAGCGCTTCCAGGAACGACTCCACGTCCTGCACGACAACGCCCTGCACCGGAAGCTGAGGCAACACCTACCCGCTGCGTTCAATGAGCGCTGGACGCGCCGTCATTGGATGCACGCCAGCCTGTTTGTGACCATCGGCGCACTGGTGGCCACGATCGTGCCAGGCTTCTCGCACACCATCGATGCCCCCTACGCCGACAGCCACACCAGCCTGGCACTGCCGTTGCCGCCGCTGGCAATGGCCCGCCAGCAGCAGATCCCCGGCGACAGCTGGCAGGTGCTGCGGGTACAGCGCGGGGAGACCCTGAGCGACCTCTTCGACAAGGCCGGCATCTCGGCAACCACCCTGCACCGGGTGCTGGACCATCCGGGTGCGCGCGAATCGCTGACCAAGCTGCGCCCGGGCGCCGAGATCGCCTTCGACATGCCGCTGTCCGGTGACCTGCGCAGCATCCGCTTCGACCGCGACGCCGACAACCGGGTCGAGCTGAGCCTGAGCGGCGATGACATCAAGGAAACGGTGACCAAGCGCGAGACGTCCACGCGGACGGTGGTCACCAGCGGCGAGATCACCAGTTCGCTGTATGCGGCTGCACGCCGCGCCGGACTGTCGCCATCGGCAATCGCGACGATGACCGACGACATCTTCAAGTACGACATCGACTTCTCCAAGGACCTGCAGCCGGGCGACCGCTTCAGCGTGGTGATGGACGAGACCTGGCGCGAGGGCGAGAAGGTCGACACCAGCAAGATCCTGGCAGCCACCTTCACCACCGGCGGCAAGACCTACTCCGGCTTCCGCTTCGACCGCAACGGCAAGTCCGAGTACTACGACATCAGCGGCCGTTCGCTGAAGAAGAGCTTCATCCGCATGCCGATCCCGTTTGCGCGGCTGAGTTCGACCTTCGGCGCGCGCAAGCACCCGGTGCTGGGCAAGATGCGCATGCACAAGGGCGTGGACTACGCCGCGCGCACCGGCACCCCGATCATGGCCGCCGGCGACGCGCGGGTGCAGTTCGTCGGCGTGCAGCGCGGTTACGGCAACGTGGTGATCCTTGACCACGGCCGTGGCCACACCACCCTGTACGGCCACATGTCGCGCTTTGCCGGAATCAAGAACGGCCAGCGCGTGGCCCAGGGCACGGTGATCGGCTACGTCGGCTCGACCGGCCTGGCGACCGGCCCGCACCTGCACTACGAGTTCCGGGTCAATGGCGAGCACCGCAACCCGCTGACGGTGACCATGCCGCCGCCGGAGCCGCTGAAGGGCGCCGAGCTGGTGGCCTTCCGGGCGCAGACCGCGCCGGCGATGGCCCGCATCCAGGGCATGGAGAAGCTGATCTACGCCGACGCCAGCCCTGCACCGGCCGCCGAAAGCGCGACCACCGAGGTGGCCAGCGCCAAGGACAAGGCGCCGGCAGGCCGCAAGCGCGGCTGAGCCCTGCGTTGACGAAGGAGGACACGGCAGCACAAGCTTGCCGTGTCCTTTTTTTATGCCCGCCATGAACACCACTGCCGATCCATCCCTTCCCCTTTACCTGGGCCTGATGTCGGGCACCAGCGCTGACGGCATCGATGCCGCGCTGGTGCAGTTCCCGGCCGACGGGGGGTGCCGCTTCGTGCATGGGCTGACCGCCCGCTGGGAGCCGGTACTGCGGGCGCGGCTGGTAGCCCTCGGCGAGGGCGGCCCGCTGCAGTCACTGGAGGAGCTGGGCGAGCTGGACGCGCGGATTGCGATCAGCTTCGCCGCCGCCGCCAACCAGCTGCTGGACGAAGCCGGTGTCGACCGTTCTCAGGTGCGGGCCATCGGCTCGCACGGGCAGACGGTGCGCCATCGACCGCTGGCCGATCCGGCCTTCACCCTGCAGCTGGGCGACGGCAACCGCATCGCCGAACTGACCGGCATCACCACCGTGTGCGATTTCCGCCGCCGCGACGTTGCCGCCGGCGGCCATGGCGCGCCGCTGATGCCAGCCTTCCACCTGGGCATGCTGGGTGCGGCCGATGAGGACCGTGCGGTGCTGAACCTGGGCGGGATCGCCAACCTGACCCTGATTCCGCGCGAAGGCGTCGTGCGTGGCTTCGATACCGGCCCAGCAAATGCGCTGATGGATGCCTGGTGCCAGCGCCATACCGGGCGCAGCTTCGACGCTGACGGTGCCTACGCGGCCAGTGGCGCGGTGGATGACAGCCTGCTGGCCGGCTGGCGCGCCGACCCGTGGTTTGCGCTGCCGCCGCCCAAGAGCACCGGGCGCGAGCAGTTCCACCTGCCGTGGGCCGAAGCACACATGGAGGAAGGCCAGTTTGCTGCCGCCGATGTTCAGGCGACGCTGCTCGAGCTGACCGCGGCCACGGTGGTTGATGCGCTGCTGGCCCAGCAGCCGGACACCCGTCGGGTGCTGGTGTGCGGCGGCGGTGTGCGCAACGCGCAGCTGATGCGGCGGCTGGCGGCGCGGCTGCCGGGCGTGGTGGTCGAGTCCACGGCGCTGCACGGACTGGACCCGGAGTATGTGGAGGCGATGGGGTTTGCCTGGCTGGCGCAGCGGACGATGGACGGGCTGGCGGGCAACCTGCCGAGCGTGACCGGGGCGAAGGGGCCGCGGATTCTCGGGGCGATCCATTTGACGTGAGGTGACGCCATCCGCCGGGCATGGCCCGGCGCTACCCGTCGGCGGCGCACGGTAGCGCCGGGCCATGCCCGGCGACACGACATCAGATCAATCGAAGCCTTGGCCGGCGGGAAGCACCTGCAGTGCGGCAATGGCCGCGGAAAGGGCATCGACTTCGGGATCGCCGAAGCCGGAGCGGACCTCCAGTTCACTGCTGAACAGGCCCTGCTCCAGCAGGACCGCGCAGGTCTGTTCGTGGGTCCAGCCTCGGGCAACCGAGACCCGTTTGATGCGTTCCAGCAGCAGCGGGTCCAGGTCCCGCAGCACTACGTCGGCCATGCTCACTTCCCCGTTCGCAAGGCACCGCCCCCTCGGCGCGTCGGGGCGATCATCCCGCAGTAAGCGCGGACAGGCAATCAGGCGGCTGGTGATGGCCCACGATCAAGGATGCGTGGCCACAGCCAGGCCAGCAGCAGCATGGTCGGCACCACCGTGACGGCGCTGAGCATGAAGAAGGTGCTGTAGGACGTCGCTTCCACGATGTAGCCGGAGACGCCGCCGACGAACTTGCCCGGCAGGTTGGCCAGCGATACCAGCAGGGCGTACTGGGTCGCGGTGAAGTTGCGATCGGTCAGTGAAGACATGAACGCCACCAGCACCGTGCCGGCGAAGCCCTGGAACAGGTTGTCGGCACTGAGCGCGGCGTAGAACGCCCACATCTGTCCCGGATTGTGTGCCATCAGCAGGAAGGCCAGGTTGGACAGGGCCACACCCAGCGCCGCGACAAGCAGCATCCGGCGGAAACCGAAGGCGGCAACGGCGATACCGCCAATGAACGCCCCACCAATACCCATCCACACGCCGAACAGCTTGGAGACCGTAGCGATGTCGGCCTTGTCGAAGCCCGAATCCAGATAGAAGGGTCCGGCCATCACGCCGATGACCTGGTCGGGAAATTTGAAGAACCCGACGAACGCCAGCAGTGCCAGCGCCAGCGCCATGCCGTTGCGGGTGAAGAAGCTGGTGATCGGCTGTACGAACGCTTCGGCAATGTCGATGCGGCGCTGGACGGCGTTGGCCGGACGCTCGGGCTCGCGGCAGAACAGGGTGGTGATGATCGGCACGATCATCAGTGCGGCCATGGCCAGATAGGCAATGATCCAGCCTTCGAACTGTGCCAGGTACAAGGCGCCTGCACCGGCCAGGATCAGGCCGATGCGATAGCCCAGCGTGTACGTGGCGGCCAACGCAGCCTGCGCGGTCTGCGGGGCGATCTCGATGCGGTAGGCGTCGACCACCGAATCCTGGGTGGCACCCGCAAACGACGCCACCAGTACCCAGGCCACCAGCGGCCACACGCCCTGCTCTGGCCGCACGAACGCCAGTGCAACCAGGCCCACCAGCACCAGGATCTGCGAGACCAGCAGCCACGAGCGGCGGCGACCCAGGAAACCCAGCAACGGAAACGCGTAGCGATCCAGCAGGGGTGCCCAGACAAATTTGAGCAGGTAGAAGAAGCTGGCCAGGCTGATCAGGCCGATGCTGCCCAGATCGAGGCCGACATCGCGCAGGCGGGTGGACAGGGTTTGCGAGGCGATCAGCAGGAACGGCAGGCCGCTGCCGAAGCCCAGCAGGGCCATGGTCAGCGCCGAGGGCGTGCCGAACGCACGCTTGATGCCGGCCCAGCCCTTGTAGCCGGCCGGCTTGGCAGCCTCTGTCACAGGTCGTAGTCCACGATGAACGGTGCGTGGTCGGAGAAGCGCTGGTCGCGGTAGATCGAGCAGCTGCGCAGACGGTCACGCAGGCCCGGGGTGATGAACTGGTAGTCGATGCGCCAACCGACGTTGTTGGCGCGGGCGGCGCCACGGTTGCTCCACCAGGTGTAGTCCTCACCGGTCGGATTGAGCAGGCGGTAGGCATCGGCCCAGCCGCGACCGGTGGCCACATCGGTGGCCTGGCCGTGGTCGGCGCACAGGGCGTTGAGCCAGTCGCGCTCCTCGGGCAGACAACCGGAGTTCTTCTGGTTGGACTTCCAGTTCTTGATGTCCAGCGCCGAGCGGACGATGTTCCAGTCGCCACACAGCACGTAGTCGCGGCCGCTGCGCGCCCACTCTTCGAGGATCGGCCGCAGCCACTCCATCACTTCGAACTTGAAGCCCTGGCGCAGGTCACCCGAACTGCCGGACGGGATATAGAAGGAGACCACGCTGAGATTGCCGAAGCGTGCCTCGATGTAGCGGCCTTCGTCGTCGAACGGGGCCCAGCCCAGCGAGGTGATTACCTGGTCCGGTTCGCGCTTGCTGTAGATCGCCACGCCGCTGTAGCCCTTCTTGGTGATGGCATCGCGGTAGAAGCAATGGTGGCCGTCCGGACGGAACATCGGGTCGGTCAGCTGGTCTTCCTGGGCCTTGGTCTCCTGGATGCAGAGGACGTCGGCGTCCTGGCCACGGAACCAGTCGAGGAAGCCCTTGGTGGCGGCCGAGCGGATGCCATTGGCATTGAAACTGATGATGCGCATGCGGAAGAACCTACGGCGGGAAACCGGGCAAGCATACCGGTTGCCTGCCGGGCTGAGCAGCCCGCGGGGACCGCCCCGGACACCCGCGTGAAGGCGCTGGACGAGCGCAGAAAGCCCAGCTGGATTAGGATTTGCGCTCCAAATGAAGATGAATCGAGTTTTGATGAGCGACCACCGTCACCGTTTCCTGCAGCTGGCCCTGACCGCCGATGCCCTCCGCTTCGGCCAGTTCACCCTCAAGTCCGGCCGGCTGAGCCCCTATTTCTTCAACGCCGGCCGTTTCGACTCCGGTTCCCTGCTGTCGCAGCTGGGTGCGTGCTATTCCGACGCCATCGACGCCACCGGGATCAAGTACGACGTGGTGTTCGGCCCGGCCTACAAGGGCATTCCGCTGGCCACCGCAATGGCCTGCGAGCTGGCCCAGCGTGGCCGCGATCTGCCGCTGTCGTTCAACCGCAAGGAAGTGAAGGACCATGGTGAAGGCGGCCAGCTGATCGGCGCCGACATGACCGGCAAGCGCGTGCTGATCGTCGACGACGTGATCACCGCCGGCACCGCCATCCGCGAGGCGCTGGCGATCATCCGCGCTGCGGGCGGCATTCCGGCCGGCATCGTGGTGGCCTTGGACCGCCAGGAGATCGCCTCGGACACCGACCATCGCTCGGCCGCGCAGGCCGTGGCTGAAGAAGCCGGCATCCCGGTGATCGCGGTGGCAACGTTGGCCGACCTGCTTGATTTCGCGTCCGGAAATCCGGAACTTGTAGGCTACCGGCAGCCGCTGGAGGCCTATCGCGCCCAGTACGGCGTCCGTTCCACGCGCTGACCATCAGGGGGAAGCCCGCATGTTCCGAGTTCCTGCCATCGTTGCTGTCAGCCTGCTGCTGGCGATGCCGCAGACGCTGCTGGCACAGTCCGGCGGCAAGGCTGCAGACAAGAAGCTGTACTGCTGGAACGAGGGCAAGGAGCGGATCTGCAGCGATGCGCTGCCGGCCGATGCGGTCAACCACGCCCGCGATGAGTTCAGCGCCAACAGCGGCCTGCGCAATGCGCAGGTGCAGCGCGCGTTGAGCGATGAGGAACGCGCTGCCGCCAGCACGGCGGCGGCGCAGGTCCAGTTGGACCAGATGGCCGAGCAGACCCGGCAACGCACCGAACAGGCGATGCTGACCACCTACGGTGACGAGAACGCGCTGCGGCGCGTGTTCGCCGAACGCCAGGAGGTGCTCGACAACAACCTCAAGACCGCCCAGTACAACGTGGCCAGCCTGCGTGATTCGCTGGTGGCCCTGCTTGCCGCCGCCGGTGACCGCGAACTGGCCGGCGGCAAGGTGGCCGACAAGCAGGCCCAGGCGATCGCCCAGCGCCATGCGCAGCTGAAGTCGCAGCAGCGGCTGCTGGCCAGCTTCGAACAGCAGCAGCAGGCATTGAAGGTCGAGATCGAAAGCAGCCTGCAGCGCTATCGGCAACTGAAGGGATTGGCGCCGGAGGCGGCTCCGGCACAGACCCCGACGGGTTGAGCGCCGCGCCAGCGCCGGCCATGGCCCGGCGCTGGCGGATGCCGGGTTACGGCCTGGGCCCTGAAATTTATGCACTCTTTACGCGTCGGCCCGGTCCGGCGCGTAGTGCGTTTATGGGGGTGGGGACGACGATGACGGCCTGAGGTGGAGGGGTTCCACCAGGTCTCAATTCCATGTCCCCCTGGCTGTCGTTGCTGTGTGGCGTGCTGGTGCTGGTTGCCGCCGCCTATCTTCTTTATGTCGTGCTGCGGCCCGAGTCGTTCTGAGCGGAGCCTGCCATGACTGAAATTCTTGCCATTCTTGCCGCCAGCCTGCTGCTGGCCTGGCCCCTGGGCCTCTATCTTGCCCGGGTGATGCGCGGCACGCCGATGAAGGTCGACGTGCTGTTCCACTGGATCGAAAAGCCGCTGTACAAGGTGCTCGGCGTCGATCCCTCACGTTCGATGTCCTGGCGGGGCTACGTGCTGGCGTTCGTGCTCAGCAACGTGGTGATCGCGGTACTGACCCAGGCCGTGTTCATGACCCAGGCATGGTTGCCGTTGAATCCGGACCAGATCCCGAACATGCGCTGGGACACGGCGCTGCACACGATGATCTCGTTCCTGACCAACACCAACCAGCAGCACTACTCCGGCCAGGCACAGCTGTCCTATTTCTCGCAGATGACCGGCATCACCGGCCTGCAGGTAGTGACGCCGATGATGGGCCTGGCGCTGGCCGTGGCGACGCTGCGGGCGTTGTTCTCGCGTGCGCCGAAATCGGTCACCGCGCCCGTCGCGGGCGATGACCGCCAGGTGGCGGTGGGCAATTACTACACGGACGTCGTGCGCTTGTGCGTGCGCTTCCTGTTGCCGCTGTGCCTGGTATGGACGCTGCTGCTGACCAGCCAGGGCGTGCCCTCCACGATGGCCGGTGGCCCGCAGGCCACACCGATCGATGCCAGTGCCGGCATGGCGCAGCAGAAGCTGCCGCTGGGTCCGGTTGCGGCGATGGTCGCGGCCAAGCAGCTGGGTGCCAATGGTGGCGGCTGGTATGGGCCGAACAGCAGCTTCCCGCTGGAGAACCCGACCCCGGTGTCGAACATGCTGGAGGTAATCGGCATCCTGCTGGTGCCGATGGCGGTGATCTTCATGATCGGCGCGTTCACCGGCCGCCGTCGTTTCGGCGCGCTGGTGTTCAGCTGCATGCTCGGCATGTCGCTGCTGTCCACCGGCGCGATGGTGTGGAGCGAGGGTCATAGCGCCAGCGCGGCCACGCCGCTGCTGATGGAAGGCAAGGAAGTGCGCTTCGGCGCCGATGGCACCGCGCTGTGGGCGGCGGTGACCACCCAGGTCTCCAACGGTTCGGTCAACGGCATGCACGATTCGCTGAGCCCGCTCTCTGGCGGCCTGGCGATGGTCAACATGCTGGTCAGCGCGATCTGGGGCGGCATCGGCTGCGGCCTGCAGCAGTTCATCGTGTACCTGCTGCTGGGTGTGTTCCTGGCCGGGCTGATGACCGGCCGTACGCCGGAGCTGTTCGGTCGCAAGCTGGAAACGCCACAGGTGCGCCTGCTGGCCCTGCTGGTGCTGCTGCAGCCGATCACCCTGCTGCTGTTCACCGCGATCACGCTGGCCGTGCCCGGTCTGGCCGGTACCTCCAATCCCGGTTTCCACGGCATCAGCCAGGTGTTCTACGAGTATGTCTCGGCCTACGCCAACAACGGTTCGGGCTTCGAGGGCCTGGGTGACGCCACGCCCTGGTGGAACCTGAGCTGCTCGCTGGTGCTGCTGTTGGGCCGCTTCCCGCTGCTGATCATCCCGCTGGTGGTGGCCACACAGCTGGCCGCCAAGCGGCAGGCCCCTGAATCGGCCGGCAGCCTGCAGATCGAAACCCCGACCTTCGCCCTGACCCTGGTCTCGGTGATCGTCATCCTGACCGTGCTGCAGTTCATGCCGGCGCTGGTACTCGGCCCGATCGCCGACCACCTGAGTCTGGGACTGCACTGAGGACACCCCCATGAGTAGTCACGCAACCGCAAACCGTTCCTCTTCCGTGGCGTCCCGCCCGGCCCTGCTCGATGCCGCCGGCCTGCGCCGCGCGCTCATCGAGGCCGTACGCAAGCTGTCGCCGATGCACCTGGTGCGCAGCCCGGTGATGGCGGTGGTGATGGCCGGCACGATCGTCGCCGCGATCATCACCCTGACCGGCAATGCACCACTGGGCTTCGGCCTGGCGGTGACGGTGATCCTGCTGGTCACCGTGCTGTTCGGCAATTTCGCCGAGGCCGTAGCCGAGGCACGTGGCCGTGGTCAGGCCGCTTCGCTGCGCCGTGCCCGCCAGGACCTGGTGGCGCGCCGTCTGGCGTCGGCGCAGGTCGGTGCAAGTGAAACCCAGGTGCCCGCCGCGGAACTGCGCCCTGGGGACCACGTGATCGTCAGTGCCGGCGAGCTTGTGCCGGCCGACGGCGAGATCGTGCAGGGCCTGGCCACCATCAACGAAGCGGCGGTGACCGGCGAGTCGGCACCGGTGCTGCGCGAGGCGGGTACTGATCGCTCCGGCGTGATCGGCGGCACCAAGGTACTGTCCGACCAGATCGTCGTGCGCATCACCGCCGAGCCGGGGCACAGCTTCCTGGACCGGATGATCGCGCTGGTGGAAGGCGCCAACCGGCAGAAGACGCCGAATGAAATCGCGCTGACCCTGCTGCTGGCGGCGATGACGCTGACCTTCCTGGTGGTGGTGGCGACGCTGCCGGCGATCGGTGCCTCGGTGGGCGTCAAGGTGGATCCGCTGCTGCTGATTGCGCTGCTGGTGTGCCTGATCCCGACCACCATTGGTGGCCTGCTGCCGGCCATCGGCATCGCCGGCATGAACCGTGCGCTGGCCGCCAACGTGCTGGCCAAGTCGGGCAAGGCGGTGGAAGTGGCCGGTGACGTCGACGTGCTGCTGCTCGACAAGACCGGCACCAT
>NZ_QAIJ01000051.1:0-5324 GCF_003060985.1 Stenotrophomonas sp. HMWF023 | reverse complement strand
AGCTGCGTGAGGCGGCACTACTGTCTTCGCTGGCCGACCCGACCCCGGAAGGCAAGTCGATCGTGCGCCTGGCCCGCGAGCAGGGCTGCACCACCGCTGAGCCGGACCAGGCCGACTACCTGGCCTTCAGCGCGCAGACCCGCATGTCCGGTGTCGACCTGCTGCACGGCCGACAGATCCGCAAGGGCGCCGCCGATGCGATCCGCGCCCATGTGCAGGCGCTCGGCGGCACCGTGCCGGCCGAACTGGCCGGGCGCGTGGACCAGGTCGCACGCAACGGTGCTACGCCGCTGGTGGTGGCCGAGGGTCGCCATGTGCTGGGCGTGATCGAACTGTCGGACGTGGTCAAGCACGGCATGCGCGAGAAGTTCGCGCAGCTGCGGGCGATGGGCATCCGCACGGTGATGATCACCGGCGACAACCCGCTGACGGCCGCCGCGATCGCTGCCGAAGCCGGTGTGGACGACTACATCGCCGAGGCGCGGCCCGAGGACAAGCTGGCACGCATCCGTGCCGAGCAGGCCGGTGGCCGCCTGGTGGCAATGGTCGGCGACGGTACCAACGATGCGCCGGCGCTGGCCCAGGCCGACATCGGCCTGGCGATGAACTCGGGCACGCAGGCGGCCAAGGAGGCCGGCAACATGGTCGACCTGGATTCGGATCCGGCCAAGCTGCTGGCGGTGGTGGAGGTGGGCAAGCAGCAGTTGATCACCCGCGGCGCGCTGACCACGTTCTCGCTGGCCAACGATGTGTCCAAGTACTTCGCGATCCTGCCGGCGCTGTTTGCCGCCACGGTTCCTGCGATGGCCGCATTGAATGTGATGCAGCTTTCGAGCCCACGCAATGCGGTGCTGGCGGCGCTGATTTTCAATGCCCTGGTGATTCCGGCCCTGATCCCGCTGGCACTGCGCGGTGTGCGCTTCCGCCCGGCCACCGCAACGGCGCTGCTGCGCCGGAACATGCTGGTGTACGGCCTGGGTGGCGTGCTGCTGCCGTTCGCGGCAATCAAGCTGATCGACCTTCTTCTTGTCCTGGTATTCGGCGCATGAACCGTTCTGACTCCCCTTCCCTTTCCCGCGAGCTGAAGAGCGAGGCGCGCGTGGCCACGCTGCAGGATGGCGCCAGCTGGCGTCCGGCCATCGGCCTGGGCGTGGCTACCCTGCTGCTGGCCGGTGCGGTCTACGCCGGCATCGCCACCGGTTTCGCCGGCCTGTCCTTCCCGGCGCAGGCCGAAGGCAGCCTGCTGCGTGATGGCAGCGGCCAGGTGCGTGCTTCGGCATGGCTGTCGCAGCCGTTCACCGGTGATGGCTACTTCCAGGCACGACCGTCGGCGGCCAACTACGACCCGATGGCGGCGGCCGGTTCCAACCTGGCACGCAGCAACCCGGCGCTGGCCGAACGCGTGGCGGCGAGCACTGCGGCAGTGGCCGCGCGCGAAGGCGTAGCGCCTGCGCAGGTTCCTGCCGATCTGGTCACCCAGTCCGGCGGCGGCCTCGATCCGCAGTTGTCGCCGGCGGCAGCCCAGTTGCAGGTGGCACGCGTGGCCCGTGCGCGCGGTCTGCCGGTCGAGCGCGTGCAGGCCCTGGTGAAGGCCAACACGCAAGGCCGGCAATGGGGCGTGTTCGGCCAGCCACGGGTGAATGTGGTGACACTGAACTTCGCCCTGGACCACGCGGCACGCGCGCCGTGATGCAGGCCTGCACCCGCTGCGCGCACAATGGCGGCCATGACAGCGGCTCCCATGACTGATCTGCGGACCCGCCAGGCCAACGCCCTGGTGGAAGGCCTGCAACGCGAAGCCGGTGGCAAGCTCACCGTGTTCCTGGGCGCTGCGCCGGGCGTCGGCAAGACCTACGCGATGCTGACCCGTGCGCAGGAACAGCTGCGCCGTGGCGTGGACCTGGTGGTGGGGCTGGTGGAGACCCATGGCCGTGCCGATACCCAGGCCTTGCTGGAAGGCCTGCCACGGCTGCCGCTGAAGGAGGTGGCCTACCATGGCCACGACCTGCAGGAGATGGATCTGGACGCCGTGCTGGCACGCAGGCCGGCACTGGTGCTGGTGGACGAGCTGGCCCATCGCAATGCGCCGGGCAGCCGCCATGAACGTCGCTGGCAGGACGTGATGGAACTGCTGGACGCCGGCATCGACGTCTGGACCACGGTCAACATCCAGCATCTGGAAAGCCTCAACGATGTGGTGATGCGCATCACCGGCGTGCGCGTCAGCGAGACGGTCCCGGACGGCGTGCTCGACCGCCTGCATGACATCGTGCTGGTCGATCTGCCGCCGCGCGAACTGATCGCGCGCCTGCAGCAGGGCAAGGTGTACGTGCCCGAGCAGGCCGCGCAGGCACTGCAGGCGTTTTTCTCACCGGCCAATCTGACCGCATTGCGCGAACTGGCCATGCAGGAAGCGGCCGACCGCGTCGACAGCAGCCTGCGCGAAGCACGCGCCGCGCGCGGTGAGAGCAATCTGCCGCTGCGACGTGGCGTGCTGGTGGCGATCGATGGCGGTGGCCAGAGTGAATACCTGGTGCGGGTGGCGCGACGCATCGCCGAACGCCGCGATGCACCGTGGACGGTGGTGACGGTGCAGGGACGCCGCCAGGACGAAGCAACCCGGCGCGAGATCGATGCTGCGTTCGCGCTGGCCCGCCGCCTGGGTGGCGAAGCCGAGCTGCTGCACGGCTCCAGCATCGCCGATGCATTGCTCGACCACGCCGCGCACAACGGCGTGTCGACGCTGGTACTGGGCCGCACCCGCGAGCGACCACTGGCGCGGATGTTCAACCGCACGCTGACCCAGCAGCTGATCCAGCGCGGCGCGCACTACGAGATCACCATCATCAGCACGCCGCAGGCGCGTGCGCGTTCCCGTCGTGAGGGGCTGCTGCCACCGATGCGTGGGATCAGCCACGAACCATTGCAGGCGCTGTTGGCTACCGCGCTGGCCTGCCTGGTGGCGTGGCTGGCCGAACGCTGGGTGGGCATGGCCGATCTGTCGATGGTGTTCATCGTGGCCGTGGTGCTGGTCGCCGCGCGCACCCGCGCCAGCGTCGCGGTGATGGCGGCGATCCTGTGCTTCCTCGCCTACAACTTCCTGTTCATCGCACCGCGCTTCACCTTCGCCATCGGCGCGCGGCAGGGCGTGATCACCGTGTTCCTGTTCCTGGCGGCGGCACTGGTCGCCGGACGCCTTGCGTCGCGGCTGCGCATGCAGGTGATCGCCCTGCGTGCGGCCAACCGCCATGCGCGCGCGCGTCAGCAGCTGGGCCGACAACTGGCCAGTGCGGCTGGCAACGGTGAAGTGGCGCAGGCCGGGCGGCAGGCATTGGAACAGGCCATGGATGTTCCGGCATGGCTGCGGATCGGCGCCGATATCGCGGCCGGTGGCCGTCACCTGCCCGGTGACACCGATCTGGCGGCGGCCGATTGGGCCCTGCGCCATGGCCAGCCCAGTGGCCGCTTCACCGATACCCTCGCTGGCGCGCAATGGTGGTTCCTGCCGCTGCTGGACGGCGAAGACCGTGCGATCGGCGTGGCCGGCCTGTACCTGCCGGGTGCGCAGGCGCGGCTGCTGCCCGAACAGCGTCAACTGGCCGAAGCGATGGTCGATGACATCGCCCAGGCCGCGTTGCGCACGCGCCTGGTGGCCGAGCTGGAACAGGCGCACGTCAGCAACGAGACCGAACGGCTGCGCTCTGCCCTGCTCTCCTCGGTGTCGCACGACCTGCGTTCGCCACTGGCGGCGATGATCGGCTCGGCCGACAGTCTGGCCAGCTACGGTGCGGCAATGGATCTGGCCGACCGCCGCGCCTTGCTGGACACCATCCTGGTCGAAGGCGAGCGCCTGGACCGCTACATCCAGAACCTGCTGGACATGACCCGGCTGGGCCACGAGGGCCTGAAGATCAATCGCGACTGGATAGGCGTGGATGAGCTGATTGGTTCGGCCGCCCGCCGCCTGCAGCGTTACCAGCCGAAGGTCCGGCTGGAGCTGGATATTCCGGCGACGCTGGCACCGATCTGGGTGCATCCGGCACTGGTCGAGCAGGCAGTGTTCAATGTGATGGAGAACGCCGCCAAGTTTTCGCCGGCCGATGCCGCCGTGCAGGTGCTGGCGCGCGAACTGGATGGTCAGCTGCGTATCGACGTGATCGATGCCGGCCCCGGCATTCCCGACGACGAGCGCGCGCGTATCTTCGACATGTTCTACAGCGTCGAACGCGGCGACCGCGGCCGCCACGGCACCGGCCTGGGCCTGACCATCTGCCAGGGCATGATCGGTGCGCATGGCGGCAGCGTGCAGGCGCTGCCCGGGCGCGACGGTCGCGGTACCCTGATCCGCATCACCCTGCCCCTTCTCAAGCCAGCCTCCCACGATGAGTCCGACCCCGACTGACGCCAGCGCGCCGGCCCCGCGCGTGCTGGTGATCGACGATGAAACCCAGATCCGCCGGTTCCTGGACATCAGCCTGCGCGCGCAGGGCTACCAGGTGCGCCAGGCCGCGACCGGCCAGGAAGGCCTGCAGATGGCCGCCAGCGAGGACATGGACCTGGTGATCCTGGACATTGGCCTGCCGGACATGGAAGGTCATGAGGTGCTGGAGCAGCTGCGGCAGTGGAGCCAGGTGCCGGTGATCATGCTGACCGTGCGTGCCGGTGAAACCGAGAAGGTGCGTGCACTGGACAACGGCGCCAACGACTACGTGACCAAACCCTTCGGTACCCAGGAGCTGATGGCGCGGGTGCGGGCGCTGCTGCGCACACGCAGCGTACCGACCGATGGCACGCCGCCGGTGTTCGACGATGGCCACCTGCACGTGGACCTGGTTCGCCGCGAAGTGGCGATCGACGGCGAGCTGGTGGCGTTGACCCGCAAGGAGTACGCGCTGTTGTCGCTGTTGCTGCGCAATGCCGGGCGCGTGGTGACCCAGCCGCAGATCCTGCAGGAAATCTGGGGACCCACCCACCAGCACGACACCCACTACCTGCGCATCCTGGTCGGCAAGCTGCGGCACAAGCTGGGCGACTCGGCGCTGGATTCACGCTACCTGTTCACCGAACCGGGTGTGGGTTTGCGGTTCAAGGGGTGAGGTGTGCCGACCAACGGTCGGCACCCACCAGACAAGTAGATCCACGCCATGCGTGGATGGACATCCATTGAAGAACATCCACGCATGGCGTGGATCTACTGTGTCGACCAAGGTCGACACCTACCAAGAGCAGGCCATACCATTCCGGCAGATCGCGGAGATCTGTCGAAGGCGGGGTGGGTCCGGTTGCGGGGGCGTGAGCCGCATGGATGCGGCGACCGAGCTTAC
>NZ_QAIJ01000303.1:0-5863 GCF_003060985.1 Stenotrophomonas sp. HMWF023 | reverse complement strand
GACCGGAGAGCAGCCGAGCATCGGCTCGGCTCTACACTGCGCCGCGATTCTTCCAAGGTGCTCCGCATGCGCGATCTTCCCGGTTACCCCGCCCACCCGCAGCGCTTCGAGGTCTGCCCCGGCCTGTCGATGAACTATCTCGACGAAGGCCCGCGCGATGGCGAGGTAGTGGTGATGGTGCACGGCAACCCGTCGTGGAGCTATTACTGGCGCACGCTGGTGGCCGGCCTGTCGGACCGGTACCGCTGCATCGTGCCGGACCATATCGGCATGGGCCTGTCGGACAAGCCCGACGACAGCCGCTACGAGTACACGCTGCAGTCGCGCGTGGATGATCTGGATGCGCTGCTGAAGCATCTGGGCATCACCGGCCCGGTGACCCTGGCCGTGCACGACTGGGGCGGCATGATCGGCTTTGGCTGGGCGCTGTCGCACCACGATCAGGTCAAGCGCCTGGTGGTGCTCAACACCGCCGCGTTCCCGATGCCGGCGGCGAAGAAGATGCCGTGGCAGATCGCGCTGGGGCGGCACTGGAAGATCGGCGAGTGGATCATCCGTACCTTCAATGCGTTCTCCTCAGGTGCGTCGTGGCTGGGCGTGGAGCGGAAGATGCCGGCCGATGTGCGCCGCGCCTACGTGTCGCCGTACAACAGCTATGCCAACCGCATCAGCACCATCCGCTTCATGCAGGACATCCCGCTGTCGCCAGCCGACAAGGCGTGGTCACTGCTGGAGCGCGCCGGCAAGGCGCTGCCGTCCTTCGCCGATCGCCCTGCCTTCCTCGGCTGGGGCCTGCGCGATTTCGTGTTCGACCACCATTTCCTGAAGGGCTTCCAGGCGGCGTTGCCGAAGGCGCAGGTACACGCGTTCGAAGATGCCGGCCACTACGTGCTGGAAGACAAGCATGAAGTGCTGGTGCCCGAGATCCGCGCGTTCCTGGACAAGAACCCGATCTGAAGGGCGTGCCGACCAACGGTCGGCACCCACCGGAGGAGGGGGGCAAGCCCGGGGAAGGATTGGGTGGGTGCCGACCGTTGGTCGGCACACCGGACTACGCCGCGATCGGTGCCTGCGGCGACGGTGAATTGCCGTTGTCGTCGGGGTGGTCGTCGTCGTTGCCTGCTTCATCGCGCCAGCGCCAGTCGGCCAGGGTCAGCGGATCCAGTCCATAGGCGATACGGGCCTTGTCGCACTGCGCGCTGGCCTTGCCGTACTCCCATGAGGCATCCACTTCGCGGCACACGCTGGGCCGGTTGGGGTGGATCGTGCAGCGCGAATACACACCGATCTGCGCGTCCAGCGCCACGCAGCGCACCGGCTTGGAATGGGTGCCGCGCATGCACAGCCGGTGCGGGTCGAGGACCTCGGTGAGCTGGTGCGGCACGCCGCCGGGGGTGACCTCGTCCGATTCCATCCAGTGGAAGGCCACGCGGTATTGGGTGCAGCAGGCGCCGCAGGTCATGCAGGGATGTTGCATGGGCAAGCCGCCTCGGGCGGCATCGGGGAAGGGACGAGGATGCGGATTTTCCACGCTGGCGGCCGCCGCGCAAGAAATTCCGTAAGCGGCGACAATGAACGGATGAACCGATCCTGCAACATCGCCGCGCGGCTGCCCGAGCTGGCGCGTGAACGCCCCGACCAGATCGCCATCCGCTGCCCCGGCCGCCGCGGCGCCGGCAACGGCATGGCGGCCTACGACGTGACCCTGGATTACCGCCAGCTGGACGCCCGCAGCGATGCGATGGCGGCCGGCCTGGCCGGCTACGGGATCGGCCGCGGGGTGCGTACGGTGGTGATGGTGCGGCCGTCGCCGGAGTTCTTCCTGTTGATGTTCGCCCTGTTCAAGCTGGGCGCGGTGCCGGTGCTGGTCGATCCGGGCATCGACAAGCGCGCGCTGAAGCAGTGCCTGGACGAGGCACAGCCGCAGGCCTTCATCGGCATCCCGCTGGCCCACGTGGCGCGGCTGGCGCTGCGCTGGGCGCCTTCGGCGACCCGTCTGGTCACCGTCGGCCGTCGGCTGGGCTGGGGTGGCACCACCCTGGCCGCGCTGGAGCGTGCCGGCGCCAACAGCGGTGCGATGCTGGCCGATACCGATGGCGAGGACACCGCGGCAATCCTGTTCACCAGCGGCTCCACCGGCGTGCCCAAGGGCGTGGTCTACCGCCACCGCCATTTCGTCGGCCAGATCGAGCTGCTGGGCAGCGCCTTTGGCATGGAGGCGGGCGGGGTGGATCTGCCGACCTTCCCACCGTTTGCCCTGTTCGATCCCGCGCTGGGCCTGACCTCGGTGATTCCGGACATGGACCCGACCCGGCCGGCACAGGCCGACCCGGCGCGCCTGCATGACGCCATCCAGCGGTTCGGGGTGACCCAGCTGTTCGGCTCGCCTGCGTTGATGCGGGTGCTGGCGCGGCACGGGCGGCCGCTGCCGTCGGTGACCCGGGTGACCTCCGCCGGTGCGCCGGTGCCGCCGGACGTGGTCGCCACCATCCGCAGCCTGCTGCCGGCCGATGCGCAGTTCTGGACACCCTATGGCGCCACCGAGTGCCTGCCGGTGGCGGTGGTCGAGGGGCGTGAGCTGGAGCGTACGCGTGCGGCCACCGAGGGCGGTGCCGGCACCTGCGTCGGCAGCGTGGTCGCACCGAACGAAGTGCGCATCATCGCCATCGACGACGCGCCGCTGGCGGACTGGTCGCAGGCGCGCGTGCTGGCCGTGGGCGAAGTCGGCGAGATCACTGTGGCCGGGCCGACCGCCACCGACAGTTACTTCAACCGTCCGCAGGCGACGGCGGCGGCGAAGATCAGCGAAACCCTGGCCGATGGCAGCGTCCGCATCGTGCATCGCATGGGCGATGTCGGCTACTTCGATGCGCAGGGGCGACTGTGGTTCTGTGGCCGCAAGACCCATCGCGTGGAAACCGCGTACGGGCCGCTGTACACCGAACAGGTCGAGCCGGTGTTCAACACCGTGGCCGGGGTGGCACGCACCGCGTTGGTCGGCGTCGGCGCAGCCGGTGCGCAGGTGCCGGTGCTGTGCGTGGAGCTGCAGCGTGGCCAGTCCGACAGCCCTGCGTTGCGCGAGGCGCTGCAGGCCACGGCCGCTGCGCGCCTGCCCGAGATGAAGCTGGAACACGTGCTGATGCATCCGGCGTTCCCCGTCGATATCCGTCACAACGCCAAGATCGGCCGCGAGAAGCTCGCCGTCTGGGCACGCGCCGAACTGGAGAAGCGCGCATGAAGATCCTGGTCACCGGCGGTGGTGGTTTCCTTGGCCAGGCGCTGTGCCGTGGCCTGGTCGAACGTGGCCACCAGGTGCTGGCGTTCAACCGCAGCCATTACCCGGAACTGCAGGCGCTGGGCGTGGGCCAGATCCGCGGCGACCTGGCCGACCCGCAGGCGGTGCTGCATGCAGTGGCCGGCGTCGATGCGGTGTTCCACAACGGTGCCAAGGCCGGCGCCTGGGGCAGCTATGACAGCTACCACCAGGCCAACGTGGTCGGTACCGACAACGTCATCGCGGCCTGCCGCGCACATGGCATCGGCAAGCTGGTCTACACCTCCACGCCCAGCGTGACCCATCGCGCCACGCACCCGGTGGAAGGACTGGGTGCGGACGAAGTCCCCTATGGCGAGGACTTCCAGGCGCCGTACGCAGCGACCAAGGCCATTGCCGAACAGCGGGTGCTGGCCGCCAACGATGCGACCCTGGCAACCGTGGCATTGCGTCCGCGGTTGATCTGGGGCCCGGGTGACCAGCAGCTGGTGCCGCGCCTGGCCGATCGTGCACGCGCTGGCCGCCTGCGCCTGGTGGGCGACGGCAACAACAAGGTCGATACCACTTACATCGACAACGCCGCGCTGGCGCATTTCCTCGCCTTCGAGGCGCTGGCACCGGGCGCTGCGTGCGCCGGCAAGGCGTACTTCATTTCCAATGGCGAGCCGCTGCCGATGCGCGAGCTGGTCAACAAGCTGCTGCAGGCGGTGGGTGCTCCAACCGTGGACAAGGCGATCAGCTTCAGGACGGCGTACCGCATCGGCGCGATCTGCGAGCGGCTGTGGCCGCTGCTGCGCCTGCGTGGCGAGCCGCCGCTGACGCGGTTCCTGGCCGAGCAGCTGTGCACGCCGCACTGGTACAGCATGGAACCGGCACGTCGTGATTTCGGCTACGTACCGCAGGTCAGCATCGAAGAAGGACTGCGACGGCTGAAGGCTGCATCATGACGGCGGCATCACCGCGCTGAAGCCTTCATTACGCGCAGAGATCGCCATCACCGGTTGCACACCGGCAGATGCGCAGGATGGACACAACGCCACCCACGGCCGACCACCTGCGAGGAGCACCATGCTGCATTACGCCGTCATCTTCTTTGTCATCGCCATCATCGCCGCCGTGCTCGGCTTCTCCGGCATTGCCGGTGCCGCCAGCAACATCGCCTGGATCCTGTTCGTGGTGTTCCTGGTGCTGGCCGTGATCTCGATGTTCCGCAAGCGCACATGACCGCTTGAGCGGTAGTGCCGGCCAGCGGCCGGCAACCTCGATCACCCGGGGTTGCCGGCCAGCGCGCGCCGTTACCGCACCGCGCTATGCAATCCGCGATCGGCTTCGTGCCGCTCCAGCGCCAGTTCGATCAATCGCGTGATCAGCGTGGTGTAGTCCACGCCACTGGCGCCCCACAGCTTCGGATACATGCTGATGCGGGTGAAGCCGGGCAGCGTGTTCACTTCGTTGATGACGATCTGGCCATCGGCGGTGAGGAACACATCGACCCGCGCCATGCCAGCGCACTCCAGCGCCTGATAGGCCTGCAACGCGATCTGCTGGATACGCGCCTGCGTTGCCGCATCGATTGCGGCCGGTACCACCACTTCAGCACCGTCTTCGTTGATGTACTTGGTGTCGTAGGCATAGAACTCGTCGTGCAGTACGACCTCGCCACAGACGCTGGCCTGCGGCCACTCATTGCCGAGCACCGCACATTCGATCTCGCGGCCGACCACGGCCGATTCCACCAGGACCTTGTGGTCGTAGCGCAACGCGGTCTGCAATGCCTCGGCGAAACCATCCGCGTCCTTGACCTTGCTCACGCCCACCGATGAGCCCTGGTTGGCCGGCTTGACGAACAGCGGCAGGCCAAGCGCTTCGATCAGTGCCGCGACATCGACCGCATCGGCCTCGTGGCGACGGATGCACACCCAAGGCGCCACCTGCAGGCCCGCATCACGCAGCAGGCGCTTGGTCACGTCCTTGTCCATCGCCACCGCCGAACCCAGCACCGGCGAACCGACGAAGGGCAGGTTGGCCATGCGCAGCAGCCCCTGCAGCGCACCGTCCTCACCCAGCGGGCCGTGCACGATCGGCAACACCACATCGATCTGCCCCAGCGCGCTGCCCGCATCGGTCGGCTGCAGCTGCGCCTGCTCGGTGCCGGGCAGCACCGCCAGCGCAGTACCGGAAGCATGCAGGGCGATGCGCGCCGGATCATCCGCATTGAGCAGGAAGGTATCCGGCTGGCTCAGGTGCCATTGGCCCTGCTTGTCGATGCCGACCAGCACCGGCTCGAAGCGCTCCCGATCCAGCGCATCGAGAATGTTCTTCGCCGACTGCAGCGAAACTTCGTGTTCGGAAGACCTGCCACCGAAGATGATGCCGACCCGGGTCCGTGCCATGGAAGTGCGATGTCCTGTGCGTTGCGTGGCTGCATAGCATGAACCTTCATCGGCCCTCCGCGTGAGGCACAGATGAACCAGAAATCCAGTCGCGCGTGTCATCCACGCATCGCGTCGATCTACCGTGTCGACCAAGGTCGACACCCACCAACAGCAGCAGCCGACACTCACCAACAGCAGCAGCCGACACTCACCA
>NZ_QAIJ01000302.1:1156-11478 GCF_003060985.1 Stenotrophomonas sp. HMWF023 | reverse complement strand
CTCCTGCAGGGCGGCGACCTGCAGCGGCAGCGCATCACTCAGCAGCGCTGCACCTACCGGTACGTCGATGGACACGCGTCCATCGACGGTGACCGGCAGCGCTGCCGCCTTGCCATCCTTCAGGCGTATCCGCACGTTTTCCACATGCAGCGGCGTGGTGCCCAGCTCGTTGCTGATGCGCAGCCTCAGCGCATCGCCCTTGCTGCCCAGGCGCATGTCCTGGCGCACGGTCTGCGCGGCGAACTGTACCGGCGCATCGGCGCCGCCATCCTTGCGGTCAGGCGCGGGCGAGGCGGTCCAGGCGGTGACCCAGACCGGTGCGGCCAGCGCCACGGGGGCAGCCACGGCACTGCCGATGGCCAGGGAAAGCAGGGTGATCCAGCGCTGCATGGGCTTCGGTCCGGTCAGGAGAAGTAGGTGCCGCCGTTGACGTCCAGATTGACGCCGGTGACGAACGCTGCTGCGTCCGACGCCAGGTACACCGCTGCATCGGCGGCTTCGTCCGGCAGGCCCTGGCGACGCAGCGGCGTCGAGCCGGCCACCGCCGTGCGCACTTCGGGCTTGGTGAATTCATCATGGAAGCGCGTCGCGATCATGCCGCAGCACAGCGCATTCACGCGGATGCCCTTCGGCCCCAGTTCCTTGGCCATGGCCCGGGTGAAGGTCATCACGCCGGCCTTGGCGGTGGCATAGATTGCCGCGCCAGGGCCGCCGCCATCGCGACCGGCCTGCGAGGCGAAGTTCACGATCGCCGCGCCTTCGCCCATGTGCGGCACCACGGCGTGGGTGGTCAAGTAGGTGGAGGTCAGGTTGAGGTCGATGACCTTGTGGAAGAACGCCGGGTCGATGTCGGCCAGCGGACGACGCTCGACCATGCCGCCGGCCACGTTCACCAGCACATCGATGCGCTGGCCGAATGCCGCCTGGGTTGCTGCGACCAGACCGGCCACAGCGGCCGGATCGGTGACGTCGGCGCGATGGGCGATGGCCTGGCCACCGGCTGCCTTGATCAGCGCCAGCGTTTCCTGCGCGCTGGCCTCGTCGTTGGCGTAGTTGAGGCAGACGCGTGCACCGGCCGCAGCCAGCTTGATCGAGACGGCACGGCCGATATCACGGCCACCACCGGTGACGATGGCCACCTTGTCCTGGAACGACATGCGGGAAACTCCTTGGTTTGCGGGGGAATGCGAGGGAAAGGGGGCTCAACCGTCGTTGCGGTCGAGCTTGTGGATCGGTCCGGTCCACCACCACAGCGCCACCAGCGACAGCGGCACCAGTGCGGCGACGAGGATGAAGATCGGTGCGTAGGAATGGCGGGTCAGCACCGGCACCAGCCAGGTGGTGATCAACGTGCCGGCCACTGCGGCCAGGCCGCCGAGACCGGCCAGCGTGCCGACCGAGCGGCCGTCGAACAGATCGCCGGGCAGGGTCTGGATGTTGCCGATGGCGATCTGGAAACCGAACAGCACCGCAGCGATCGCCAGCACCGCAAACAGCGGCTGGTTGGCCAGTACCGCACCGAGCAGGGCCGGTGCCATGATCACGCAGCCCAGCGAAATCGAGAGCTTGCGTGCGCGGTCCACGCCATGGCCGGCATTGATCAGCCGCCCCGACAGCCAGCCGCCGCTGAGGCTGCCCAGCATGGCGCCGACGAACGGCACCCAGGCGAACAGGCCGATCTGCTTGATGTCGAAGCCGAAGGTCTCGGCCAGATAGATCGGCAGCCACGATACGAACAGCCACCAGATCGGGTCCAGCAGGAAACGGCAGGCGAGCATGCCCCAGCTCTGCCGGTGGGCCAGCAGCGAACGCACGCTGACCTTGGGCGCATCCGCGCGCTGCTGGCCGGTCCGGTCTTCCATGATCAGGCGTCGCTCGGCGTCACTCACCCACGGGTGCTTGTCCGGGCCGGCACGATAGACGAACAGCCACGGCAGCAGCCACAGGAAGCCAAGCGCACCGACCAGTACGAAGGTGCCGCGCCAGCCCAGCCACAGGTACAGGCCGGCGATGGCCGGTGCCGAAACAATGGCGCCGATGGACGCACCTGCGTTGAAAATGCCCTGTGCGAGGGCGCGCTCACGCGCGGGGAACCATTCGGCGTTGGCCTTTACCGCGCCGGGCCAGGCACCTGCTTCGCTGATGCCCAGCATCGCCCGCACCACGCTGAAGGACAGCATGGAGTGGGTGACCGAATGCAGCGCAATCGAGATCGACCACACACTGATCGACAACGCGAACCCCAGCCGCGTTCCGATCATGTCGAACAGGCGCCCGAACAGGAACTGGCCAGCGGCGTAGAACAGCATGAACACGGTCACCAGCAGCGCGTAGTCATCCTTGGTCGCGCCGACTTCCTTGGCGATCTCCGGCCACATCACCGCCAGCGCATTGCGGTCGATGTAGTTGATCACCGTGGCCACCGCGATCAGGCCGACGATCAGCCAGCGCACGGCCGAGCGCACCGGCACCTTGCGCAGCGTGGCCACGGCCGAGGAGCCGTTCATCGTGCGTCACCCTTGCTGCGGTCCATGCGCGCATGGCTGCCGCTCCAGCGGTAGGCATGGCCGTCCACGGTCACGCTGTGTTCGCCCTTCGCGTCGCTGTCGTCGGCCACGCCGAGTGCGATGCGTGCGCCGCTGGCCAGGCGCAGCTCGAGCACCTCGGCATCATTGCCGCGCGTGCGGATGATCTCCTTGATGCGGCTGTCGGCGCCGTGCACGTACTCGGCGGTGCCGTTGTACTCGCCATGCGGCTCCAGCACGCTGAAGAAGGTCACATCCTTCTGTGCTTCCACGCGCTGTAGCAGTGCCGGTTCGCGGCGCAGGTTGAATTCGGGATCGTTGGCACCGCTTTCCACCAGCAACGCCTGCGCTGGCGCGCTGCTGCCGAAGCGGTAGGTGTAGAAGCGTCCGTCAAGCAGCCACGCCAGCGTGCGCGGTTCACTGCCGGCCTCGCTACGCGCGTCCAGCCACAGGTGCTGGTAGCCGTTGTCGCTGCCGAGCACCGGGCGCTGGGTGGGGAAATGCTCGGCTTCGAAACCGGTGGTGACGATGTGGCCGTTGAAGTGCAGCGGCAGGTCGTAGCGTGCGGTCTTGTCGCCATGCACCTGCAGCAGGTCCAGCACCACAGGCAGGCCCAGTTCGGGGTGGCGCAGCAATGCCTGGGTGCGGGTGAATACCACGCCGGGGTAGGCATCACGCATGGTGGCCGAGGCCACTTGGGTGTCCTTGTCGGCCTGGAAGAAACGCACCGTTGGCGCATGTTCCTCGCCGCGCTTCCAGTCGCCCTTGAAGTGGCTCTGCTCGTTCACCACCAGGGTGTTGTGGGCCACGGTCTGCTTGGCCCAGCTGCGGTTCTCGGCCAGGTAGATGCCGCCTCGCTTGGCTTCCACGTTGAGGAAGCGTGCTGCGCCGTAGTCGGTCACCACGGCATTGCCGTTGTCGTAGAACAACCAGTTGAGCTTGTCGAAGTGGCCATGGCCCATGCCCTGCATGGTGTCCTTCTGCACCAGCGCCTGGCCGCGTTCGCCGCCCATGCGCAGGATTGCCAGACCGCCGCGTTCACCGTCCGGGCCATCGCGCAGCAGCATCGGCCGGTAGTCGAACGGTTTGGCCTTGTTGGCCGCCAATGCCTGCGCCACCTGTAGACCTTCCGGTGACAGCAGCAGGCGCTTCTGCTGCTGCGCGACCGACAGCAGACGGTCATCGCCGGCCTGCGCATAAGCGATGCCGATGCCCGCCACCAGCTCTTCGGTGTCGATGCCCTTGTCCAGGATCGCGTCGTTGATCGGGAAGAACAGGCCGTCGTAGCTGGTCTGCACCAGCACGTCCACCGCCTTCAGCAGCACGCCGTCGCGGCGCGCGAAGATCTTCCGCTGCGGCTCGTTGCGCTCAATGGCGTTGGCGAACAGCAGGAACGGCGCCAGCGCGTAGCGCTGGTAGTAGGGGCCTTCCTCGTAATAACCATCGGGCGAGAACAGCAGGTCGATCTGCCGCAGGAAACCGAACTGGTCATCCTTGCGGCTGCCGCGCAGCGATTTTTCCACCAGTTCCGGATCGCGCAGCACGTAGCCGGTCATGCCGGTGGCCGCCACCGCCCAGGTTGCGTGGTTGTGGATCTGGTCGTAGTTCTTCGGCTCGCTGGCCAGGAACTCGGCCATCGGCCGGAACACCTGCGATTCGATGGTCTGCCGGTCCTGCGGCGACAGGGCATCGCGGATCGCGTCGTAGCCCTGGATGGCGTTGACCAGCCAGACCGAATCGTTGAGCACCTGCCAGAACACCCGGCCGGGAATCTGCCCGCGTCCTTCCGGATGCGGGCCGAGGGTCGGGTAGAGCTTGGCGTACTGCAGCAGCATGTCGCGCGAATAGGTGACATAGGCCTTGTCGCCGGTCAGCCGGTACAGGGTGCCGGCGGCCAGCAGTGCCTGGTAGTTGCGCTTGTGCTGCTCATGGGTGCGACCGCCGCCCTTGTCCTTCGGCACCGGCACGTCGATGCCGGCCTTCATCATCTTCTGCAGCGATTTCTGCGTACGCGCCTGCTCCTTGGCGAACCATGGATAACGGCTGCCCTCGCTGGCCATCTGCTGCCACTGCGCAGCGGTCACCAGTACCGGCGCGGTATCGCCTTGTCGCGCGGCTGCGGCAGGCGCAGCGTGCAGCGACGTCGTCGGCATCAGGGCGAAGGGAGCGGCCAGGGCAAGGGCGAGCGCAAGGCGGTGGGAACACAGGGACAGCGGCTGCAACCTCATCGATCAACTCCGGTGCTGGTGCGTGACAGGGCAACCTCGCCCACCTTGGGATACCAGTCCACCCCCGTCTGTTCGCGCGGGGTCATCGCCAGCGCCGGATCGGCGCCGATGGCGGGCAGGGGCGTTGCCGGCACCCACAGACCGCTGGCCGCCTGCTGCAGGGCGATGCTGGCGCTGCTCACCCCGCCCGGGAATACGCTGCTGGCCTGCGGCGACTGCACGTTGTTGCTGAAGGAGATGCCGGCCAGCGAGCTGGCCGCATTCGGTGGATTCTTGCTGGTGCGGTTGACGATCAGGTTGCCGCTGAAGTGGCTGTTGCTGGCCGCGACCACGATCCCCTTGGCTTGGTCATGGCCCACGCCGAAGCTGATCTTCGCCACGTCGACAAAGGTGTTGCGGCTGATGGTTGCGTTGACCACCGGCGCATAGCCGGACAACGGCGGATTGGCCTGTGCATCCATCACCGCCAGCGCCGAACGGTTGCTGGAGCCGGCCAGCCGTTCGAAGTAGTTGTTGCTGACGGTCTGGTCGGCATTGATGATGCGCACGCCGCCGGTGCCGGCCTTGTCGTCGCCGAGGAAGAGGTTGTCGATCACCCGGTTGCCGTTGCCATGGCGCAGGGTCAGCGCGCCGGCCGAACGATAGAACACGTTGCCGCGGAAGGTATTGCCGCCGGACTTGTTGGAGACGATCTCGGTTTCGCCATCGCAGCCCTCGAACCAGTTGTTCTCGACAGTGCTGTTGGAATCGCTCAGCGAAGTGTCGCTGGTGCCGACGCGGATCGTTTCGCCGCCATTGACGCCCAGCGCCGGGCGCGGGCCGAACCAGTTGTGGTCGATGCGGTGCTGGTTGTCCAGGCCTTGGGTGGCATCGCGCACCACCACCACCGTCGGGCCGGCATTGGTCTTGCCACGCAGCTGGCTGTGGTCGATGCGGTTGTTGCTGCCGTACAGCGACACCCAGTAGTCCTGGTCGCTGCCATCGGGGTTGCTGTAGTCGTCGATGACCAGGCCGGTGACGCGGCTGTGGCTGGCTACCGCCTTGCTCGACTCGCGGAAGGCCACCACCGCGTCACCCGGGGTGTAGCCGTTGCGGAACACCAGGTTGGAGACCTGCAGGTAGCTGCCGGCCAGACGCAGGTCCGACGCCCCGCTGAGGATCACCTTGCCCGGCGTCTGCGCGCGCAGCACGATCGGCGCGGCCGCCGTGCCCTGGCCCTTCAGCAGCAGGCGCGCGTCGGTCCAGGTGCCATCGGCCAGCACGATCTCATCACCGGGCTGCAGGGCGGCAGCGGCGGTGGCGAACTCGCTGGCATCGTGGACGAGCCAGCTGGCAGCCATTGCTGGTGAACTGGTCAGGCATGTTGCCAGTCCAATTGTCAGACAATATCCAAGCATGGGTTTCGAAAGGCGGTGCGAAGTCGATTGAGTGCGCATGAAGTCCTTCCAGAGACGGCAATGCCGTGGTTTCAGAGTGGGTGTGCATACCACTTGTTGGGTGTGTTGTAAGCCACGTTGCGCGCAAAGTCATGCTGCATCAGCACATGAAATGGCCGGCAACCGGTCTGAATCAAAGGTATTACGAAAAATCCAGTCCAGTTGGTTGACATTTCTGTGTCGGCGTGTCGAAGCTGCGTCCCACGCCTACCGTCCGGGCGATCCTTTGGGAGGAGGAAAACCATGCGGCTACCTGCCGGAGTTGTACGTCGTACACCGTTGTCACCCACACCACTGATCGTGGCGCTGCTCGCTGCGCTGGCGGCTTCGCCGGCCGTACAGGCGCAGTCTGCCGCTACCGGTTCCGGGCAGGACGCCACCACCCTGGACCAGGTCCAGGTCACCGGCATCCGCGAGTCGATGCAGAGTTCGATCAACAAGAAGCGCGACGACACGGTGATCGCCGATGTGTTGTCGGCCGATGACATCGGCGACCTGCCCGCGCCGTCGCTGGCCGATGCGATCGAAACGCTGACCGGTGCCGCCTCGACCCGCGACAAGACCGGCGCGTCGGAAATCTCGATCCGTGGCCTTGGCGCATTCCTCAGCAGCACCAACTTCAATGGCCGCGAGATCACCAACGGCAGCGGCGACCGCTCGGTGAACTTCAACATGTTCCCGGCCGAGCTGATCAACACGGTGGCAATCTACAAGACCCAGCGTGCCGACATCATCGAAGGCGGTGTCGCCGGCACCATCGGGCTGGAGACGGTCAAGCCGCTGGAGTACGGCAAGCGCTCGGCGCAGATCGATCTGCGTGGCAGCTGGGCCGAGTATGACAAGAAGTACCGCGACGACGATGGCATCGGCTATCGCGGTACCGCCAGCTACATCGACCAGTTCGAATTCGGCAACGGCCAGAAGCTCGGCATCTCGCTGGGCGTCCAGCGGCTGGAGGGCACCGATCCGGAGGAGAGCATCACCAGCGGTTCCACCTGGTATGCCTGCGACGGCAGACAGAACGTGGCCAGTGCCAACTGCAGTGAGGTCAGCGCGCAGGCCATCGCCAACGGTGCACCGTATTACCTGGTGCCCAGCAGCCGCATCTATCGCATGAAGCAGGAACGCAATGATCGCCAGAGTGAATTCGCGGCGCTCCAGTGGCGGCCCAACGACGTGGTCGAGGTCAACCTCGATTTCGAGCATACCGAGCGCAACTGGGACGAGAACCGCAGCGACCTGAGCCTGTCCAACGCACGTCGCGGCATCACCCAGCGTGATGTGGACGAGGATGGCATCGTCCGTCACCTGCATGGCAGCACCTCCATCGATTCGACCTCCAACCGCTACTGGCGTGGCGAGGAGTACACCGGTGGCGGCCTCAACCTGATCCTGCGTCCGAGCCCGGCCTGGGAGCTGTCCACCGATATTTCCTATTCGCATACCAACCGCCTGGACAGCGAGCGCATGACCCGGCTGCGCGCCAACCAGCGCGACGTCAACAACGCGATCGTGCCGGGCATCAGCAGCGGCGCCACCGGCTATGTCGACTACGACTGGGACTGGCATGGCGAGGTGCCGAGCGTGGCGCTGGCGCCGAACTTCGACCCGAACAACTGGGATGCCTACACCGGTGCAGCGCGGGTGACCTCCAGTGCTACCGAGAACGACCACAAGATCAAGGCTGGCCGCTTCGATGCCAGCTTCATGCCCGAGTCCGGTTTCTTCACCCGCATCAAGGGCGGCGTGCGCGCCAGCCAGGCCGACTACCGCCTGCGCGACAACACCCAGGTGACCGACTACGACCAGCGCGTGGCGGCAGACAAGGCGAAGATCATTGCCGCCAACCGTGCCTGCCGCGCACCGTTCCCGCAGGACGACTTCATGGATGCGGCCAGCGGCAACACGATCTCCTCGTGGGCGTACTTCGATCCGAGCTGCCTCTACGAGTCCTTCCGCGGCACCAGTGACAGCGGCCTGGACCCGGATTTCCAGGATCCGAACAACGTCGATGTGACCGAGAAAACCCGCGCGCTGTACCTGATGGGCGAGTTCAGCAGCACGCTGTTCGGGCTGCCGGTCACCGGCAATGTCGGCCTGCGCTGGGTCAAGACCGATGTGCGCTCGGAAGGTGTGCGCACCGACCTGGCGATCATCGACAACGGCGACGGCACGATCCGCCTGCAGCCCACGGGTGATTTCACCACCCAGGTGTTCAAGTCGGGCAACGACAAGCTGCTGCCAAGCCTGAATGCCGCCTTCGAGCTGAAGCCGGACCTGCTGCTGCGGGTGGGCGCGTACCGGGCGATGTCGCGGCCGGATATCGCCGCACTCGGTGCCGGTCGAACCATCAATGTCAGCAGCGATGCCACCTATACCGGCCTGGCCGACGCGCTGGACGACATCAGTGCCAGCGGCAATCCGGCCGCACAGCCGTTGATGTCCTGGAACGGTGATGTCTCGCTGGAGTGGTATGCGAACCCGGACACGCTGCTGGCCGGTGCGGTGTACTGGAAGCAGTTCAACGGCGGCACCGCCACCGCGCTGGTGCCGGAAACCTACACCATCAACGGACAGACGGTGACCGTGCCGGTGCGCCAGCAGGTAACCACCGATGAGGACAGCACCCTGACCGGTATCGAGCTCAGTGCCACCCACCGGTTCTCGTATCTGCCCAAGCCGTTCGATGGCCTCGGCTTCAAGGTCAGCTACAACTATGCCGACGCCGACTACCAGACCCAGGATTCGCGGTTGGGCGAGCAGTTGGCTGCCGATGGATCGATCATCCCGGCCATCGTGCCGCCGGCCGGCCTGAGCGGATTCTCGCGGCACGTGCTGTCCGGTTCCCTCTACTGGGATGTGGGCCGCTTCAACATCCAGGCCATCGGCAAGTTCCGTTCGCACTATTACCAGGACTTCACCGGCAACACGGCGCAGCAGAACCGCTATTACGATGACAACACCAGCGTCGACCTGCGCCTGCGCTACCGGGTGAACAAGCAGCTGTCGCTGTCGCTGGAACTGATGAACCTGACCAACGAGCCACGCGTGGCATACCAGCCGCTTTACGGGAATTTCCGCGAGGTGGTGAGCTACGGGCGGCGCGCGTATTTCGGTGTACGATACAAGTTCTGAACAGGGCGGCGCGGCCAATGGTCGCGCCGTCGCTCCAACCGGACCCGCACCGTGCCCGGTGGCCGGGGACGGGCCCGGAGGGAACCGCCAAGGGTCAGCCGCATGTCCGCCAACCGTCTCTACCAGACCATCGCCGCCAAGCTCCGCAAGCTGATCGAAGATGGCGAATATCCGTCGGGTTCGCGCCTGCCGGGCGAACGTGAGCTTGCCGAACGTTTCGGCGTCAGCCGGGTCACCATCCGCGAGGCGGAAATCGCCCTGGAAGCGCAGGGCTGGATCGCGATCCGTATCGGCTCGGGTGTCTATGTGAAGCCGCGCCCGGCACAGGCCGTCGGTGGATTGCCCGACATCAGCGCCTTCGACCTGACCGCTGCGCGTGCCGTGTTCGAGGCGGAAGCCGCCGCGCTGGCGGCAAGCAATATCGATGAGGCAGGCATCGCCGAGCTGCAGGTGCTGGCCGAAGCGTTGTGCCGGCGTGACCTCACCGATGAAGAGGCCGGCGATTACGACCGCCGCTTTCATCTGGCCATCGCCCGCCTGTCGGGCAATCCGGTGGTCGAGTATCTGGTGCAGCAGATCTGGCGCATGCGCAGCGAGCTGCCGCGGGTGACCGAGGTCTACGCCCGGGTGTGTCATGACGATGGCGCCAGTCGCGCTGACGAGCACATGGCGATCTTCGAAGGTCTGCGCGCGCGCGATCCGGTCGCGGCACGCAATGCGATGCGGCATCACTTCCAGCGCCTGTTCGAGGCGATGCTGGAGGCGACCGAAAGCCAGGCGCTGGCCGAGATCCGCCGGCAGACCCAGCAGGACCGCGAGCGCTTCCTGGCCACGACCCGGATCTGACCGGGTTCATCCTGTAGAGCCGGGCCACGCTCGGCTGCTTTCCGTTGGAACGTCCCGCCCCCGCACTGCCTGCATCCGCGCGCTATGCTGGGCTCCGGACGTCTCCCATAAGGAAAGCGCGATGTTCCCGACCATGTTCTTCAGCGCGGTAC
>NZ_QAIJ01000302.1:0-1038 GCF_003060985.1 Stenotrophomonas sp. HMWF023 | reverse complement strand
GAATCGCTCAGCCAGCGCGAGGTGATCAACGCCAAGCTGCTCAGCGTGGTCGACCATGCGACCAACCCCTGGGGCGTGAAAGTCAATCGCATCGAGATCCGCGACATCCAGCCGCCGCGCGACCTGCTCGATGCGATGGCAAGGCAGATGAAGGCCGAGCGCGAGAAGCGCGCACAGATCCTTGAGGCGGAAGGTTCGCGCCAGTCCGAGATCCTGCGCGCCGAAGGCGAGAAGCAGGCCACGGTGCTGGAGGCGGAGGGGCGGCGCGAAGCCGCGTTCCGCGACGCCGAAGCCCGCGAGCGCCTGGCCGAAGCCGAAGCCAAGGCAACCCAGGTGGTGTCGGCGGCGATCGCCGACGGCGACGTCCAGGCCATCAACTACTTCATCGCACAGAAATATGTGGAAGCGTTCAAGGAACTGGCCACGTCGCCGAACCAGAAGCTGGTGCTGATGCCGATGGAGGCCAGCGGCGTGATTGGTTCGATCGCCGGCGTGGCCGAGCTCGCCAAGCAGGCCCTGTCCAACCAGGAAACCCGGTCGCCGGCCAAGCGCCCGCCGCCGATTGGAGGCTGACATGCGTTGGGAAGTCGTTGCCTGGGGTGCGTTGGCGTTGTTGCTGTTTGCCGCCGAAGCGCTGGCGCCCGGCGCGTTCATGCTGTGGATCGGCATCGGCGCGGCGGCGGTGTTCGCGCTGGTAGCGGTGTTCGCCGATATTCCGGTGCTGTGGCAGGTGGTCGCCTTCGTGGTGCTGAGCGTGCTGTCGATCCAGTGCTACCGGCACTGGGGAAAACCGCGCGCGCGGCAGAGCGACGCGCCGCTGCTGAATCGTCGCGCTGAACAACTGGTCGGGCGGGTGGTGCCATTGCAGCAGGCCATCGTCGGCGGGCAAGGCAGGGTCAGCATCGATGACGCGTCATGGCAGGTGAGTGGGCCGGAGCTGCCGGCCGGCACGCTGGTGCGGGTGATGGCGGTGCAGGGCAGTGCGCTGGTGGTCGAAGCTGCCGGCTGAGTTTTCCAGCCAACGGCGCAGCCCCTCGT
>NZ_QAIJ01000301.1:39179-42763 GCF_003060985.1 Stenotrophomonas sp. HMWF023 | reverse complement strand
GCCGTCACCGGCCATCAGCGCGCCGTTCTGGGCGCCCTTCTCGCGCAGGATGCGGGTCAGCTTGCGGGTGTCGATGCCGGCGATGGCGACCACGCCACGCTGGATCAGCCAGTCCTGCAGCGACACCTGGCTGCGCCAGCTGCTCGGGCGGCGCGGTACATCGCGCACGATCAGGCCGGCCGACCACACCTTGGACGCTTCATTGTCCTGGTCGGTCATGCCGGTGTTGCCAATGTGCGGATAGGTCAGCGTGACCATCTGCCGGGCGTAGGACGGGTCGGTCAACACTTCCTGGTAGCCGGTCATGGCGGTGTTGAACACCACCTCACCGACGGACAGGCCGGGCGCGCCTACGGATTCGCCCTCGAATACGGTGCCGTCTTCGAGGACGAGGATTGCGGCTTGGGTCACGGAATTCTCACTTTGGCTACCGAGGGGGTGCCGAAGTCACGCCTGCGCTTCACGGAAATCCGGTTGCAAAAAAGCGCGGACGTACGGTCTGGGACCGGTCCGGCTTTCGTGATTCGGCGAGTGCGAATTGTAGCGGTGCCGGGGCGCGCGCGCCAGCGGTTATCGCCATTCATGAACAGGCGATTGCGCATTCATTTCAATCCGGGGGCGTATGTGGGCCGATGACCGGGCCGCTGCCATCCCACCTGCCCGGCTCCGGTAGGCGCCAACCTTGGTTGGCGCGTTCAGCAACGGCTGCCAACCAAGGTTGGCATCTACCATCGACCCGGGCCCGTTACCCGGGCCCGTCCAACAGGTCCCTTACCCGGTAGCTGCCCGCCGCCCGGCCCTGCAGCTGGCGAGCGGCAAACAGCGCCCCGCGGGCGAAGATGTCGCGGTTGGTGGCCCGGTGCACCAGCTCGATGCGCTCGCCCAGACCGGTGAACTGCACCAGATGCTCGCCGACGATGTCACCGGCGCGCAGGCTGGCGTACTGCGGCTCAGCCCCGCCCCGCTGTGCCGCTGCGCCCAGGGTCAGTGCCGTGCCCGAGGGCGCGTCCTTCTTCTGCGTATGGTGCGACTCGACGATGTCGCAGTTCCAGCCCGCCAGGGCCTGCGCAGCGCGCTCCACCAGCTCATCCAGTACCGCCACGCCCAGGCTGAAGTTCGACGCCCACACCAGCGGGATCTTCACCGCCGCCGACTCCAGCGCCTGGCGCTGCGCAGTGGAAATGCCGGTGGTGCCCGACACCAGCCCGGCGCCGCGCTCCACGCACAGTGCCAGCAGCGCATCGAAGCCCTCCGGCAGGCTGAAGTCGATCGCCACGTCGAAAACCGGCGCCCCCGGCAACTCGCTGGCGGCGAAGAACGGCACACCATCGATCACCCGCTGGGCCGGCGCGCGGCCGGTCACCGCAGCGACGATCTGCAGGGAATCAGGGTGTTCGGCGGCCAGCCGCAACAGGGCCTGGCCCATGCGCCCGGAGGCGCCGTGAATAAGCAATCGCAGGGGAGTCTGGTTCATGCACGCAGGCTAGCGGCAGCACGCATGGTCCGGCAAGCACTGTCGCTGCTACGCTGCGTGCCCTTTTGCCATGGATTGCCTGACCATCATGCAGATCAGCGAACAGCTGGTACTGGTCACCGGCGCCGGTCGCGGCCTCGGCCAGCACATCGCCCGCACCTTCGCCGCGCAGGGCGCGCGGGTTGTCATCAACTATCACCGCAGCGAAGCGGCCGCACGCGCTCTGGCCAGCGAACTGGGCGGCCAGGCCATCGCCCTGCAGGCCGACGTCACCGACCGCGCCCAGGTCGACAGCCTGCTGCAGCACGCACTGGCGCACTTCGGCCAGGGCGTGACCACCGTGGTCAACAACGCGTTGGCCGCGTTCTCGTTCAATGGCGATGCCCGCGACAACGCCGCCAACATCGGCTGGCCGACCTTCCAGGCACAGTTCGAAGGCAGCGTGCGCGGCGCCCTCAATACCGTGCAGGCTGCCCTACCCGGCATGCAGGCGCGGCGGTTCGGCCGGATCATCAACATCGGCACCAACCTGTTCCAGAACCCGGTGGTGCCCTACCACGACTACACCGCCGCCAAGGCCGCGCTGCTGTCGCTCACCCGCACCCTGGCCGGCGACCTCGGCCCGCACGGCATCACCGTCAACATGCTGTCCGGCGGCCTGCTGCGCACGACCGATGCCAGCGCCGCCACGCCGGAAGCCGTATTCGACTACATCGCCGCCAACACGCCGCTGCGCAGCGTCACCACCCCGGCCGAGTTCGCCGATGCCGCGCTGTTCTTCGCCAGCCCATGGGCGCGCGCGGTGACCGGGCAGAATCTGGTGGTCGACGGCGGCCTGGTGCGGGACTGAACGGATGCGCATTTCAGAGGTCGCGCGCCGCACCGGCGCCAGCGCCAAGGCAATCCGCCTGTACGAGGCACGCGGCCTGCTGCCGCCAGTGCCGCGCCTGAACCGCTATCGCGACTACAGCGAGCAGGACGTAGCCTGGGTGCAATTGATCCGGCAGGCGCTGGGACTGGGCATCGGCCTGGCCGCAATTTCCCGTCTGCAGCGCGATGACGGCCAGCTCGATTGGACGGCGGTGCTGGCCCTGCTGGAGCGCCAGCGCACGACGATCGCTGCAGAGCGCGAACGCCTCGCCCGCGTCGAGATCGCGTTGCAGCAGGTGGGCGACGAACTGCGGCAATGGCTGCAGCAGGGCGACGGCACCTGCGTACTGGTCCCCGCTGGCTGCACTGCCGCGGTTTGACTCTGCCCTTGGGGCATAGCGCAACGTCGGGTGCTTTCTGGCCCCCGAGACTGCCGTGCCCCGCTCCATCCTGATCCTGCTTGGCCATCCCGACCGCGACAGCCTGTGCGGCGCCCTCGCCCAGCGATACGCGACCGCCGCCGGCAACGCCGGTCACCACGTGCGCATGATCGCCCTGGGCGACCTTCAGTTCGACCCGGTGCTGCGCCACGGATATCGTCAGATCCAGCCGTTGGAAGCCGACCTGCAGGATGCCGCCGACGCGATCCAGGCCTGCGATCATCTTGTGCTGGTCTACCCGACCTGGTGGGGGGCGATGCCGGCCCTGCTGAAGGGCTTCTTCGACCGCGTGCTGCTGCCAGGCTTCGCCTTCCGCTACCGGCGCGATTCGGTCTGGTGGGACCGGCTGCTGGCAGGGCGCAGCGCGCGGGTCATCACCACCCTGGATACGCCCCCCTGGTACTACCGCTGGATCTACCGCGACCCGGGCATCGCCCAGATCCGCAGCACCATCCTGGAATTCTGTGGCATCCGCCCGGTGCGGGTCAGCCGCTTGGGCGCCGTGCGCAGCAGCACGGCCCAACAGCGCGAACGCTGGCTGGCCCAGATTGCCGATCTGGGTGCGCAGGCACGCTGACGCATCGCGGCAAACTGCTCGCCTCGCCCTGCCCGCAACATGGATCCACGCCAAGCATGGATGATCAATTCCGACGCCGCTGGAGGGCGGCGCGGGAGATGAGTAGATCCACGCCATGCGTGGATGAATCCCTGACCGTGCGGACCCAGTTTCGTACCCAGCAAAGCAGGAAAGGCAGCCTCAGTGCTGCTTCGGCGGCGTCGGCCCGCAGCTGTCACAGCCA
>NZ_QAIJ01000301.1:13082-39162 GCF_003060985.1 Stenotrophomonas sp. HMWF023 | reverse complement strand
CCACCGCCAGTGGCCGGCGGCGCGATCTTCCGGCCCAACGCCTGCAGCCACGCCGCGCGACCGGGCTTCAGCAGCGCCAGTGCCAGCGCGCCACGCAGCTTGCGCACGGTGCCGGGCGCCTGCTTTTTCAGCACCACCCAGGCACTGACCAGCACGGCCACCGCGATGATCAGGTACTGGATCAGCAGGCCGGCGTCCATCAGCCGCCCCCCAGCGCCACGGTCACCTGGTAGGTGATCAGCGCCGCGACAAAGGCCGCAGCAAACAGGTAGAACGCCGAGAAGCCCATCGTCTTCCACGAGTTGGTCTCGCGCTTGATGGTGGCCAGCGTCGAAATGCACATCGGCGCGTAGATGAACCACACCAGCAAGGCCAGGCCGGTGGCCAGCGACCAGCCGTCGGCCACCACCGGCGACAGTGCGGAGATCGCCGCATCGTCATCGGCAGCCGACAGCGCATACACCGTCGCCAGCGACGATACCGCCACTTCGCGCGCGGCAAGGCCCGGAATCAGCGCGATGCAGATCTGCCAGTTGAAGCCCAGCGGCGCGAAGATCGCGGTCATCGCATGGCCGATCTGGCCGGCGTAGCTGTAGTCGATGGCCGGCATCGTCGCATCGGCGGGTGCGCCCGGGAACGACAGCAGGAACCACAGCAGGATGGTCAGCGCCAGGATGATGCCGCCGACGCGCTTGAGGAAGATCATGCCGCGCTCGTACAGGCCGACGGCGAGGTCGCGCGGATGCGGAATACGGTACGACGGCAGCTCCAGCATCAGCGGGTGCTCGCTCTTGTCGCGACGCCACTTCTTCATCACCCACGACATCACCAGCGCGCTGAGGATGCCGGCCACGTACAGGCCGAACAGCACCAGGCCCTGCTGGTTGAAGATGCCGATCTTGCCGGCCGGAATGAACGCGCCGATCAGCAGCGCATACACGGGCAGGCGCGCCGAGCAGGTCATCAGCGGTGCCACCAGGATCGTGGCCAGGCGGTCACGCGGGTCCTGGATGCTGCGGGTGGCCATGATGCCCGGCACGGCACAGGCGAAGCTGGACAGCAGCGGGATGAACGAACGACCGGACAAGCCCGCCGCCGCCATCATGCGATCCAGCAGGAACGCAGCGCGCGGCAGGTAACCCGACTCCTCCAGTGCCAGGATGAAGGCGAACAGGATCAGGATCTGCGGCAGGAACACCACCACGCCACCCAGGCCGGCGATGATGCCGTCGGTCAGCAGGCTGGTCAGCGGCCCTGCCGGCAACACGCTGGCGGCCAGTTCACCCAGCCAGGCAAAGCCGGCCTCGATGCCATCCATCAGCGGCGTCGCCCAGGCGAACACCGCCTGGAAGATCAGGAACATCACCACGACCAGGGTGATCAGGCCGAACACCGGATGCAGCAGCCAGCGGTCGAGCGTGTCGTCGATCTTGGCGGTCCGCGCCGGCATGCGCACGGCGGCGGCCAGGATCGCGCGCACCTGCGCGTGGTAGTCCACGCCACTCTCAACACCGGCCAGCGGCGCATCCAGGTGCGGCACCATCGTGTCCAGGCGCTCCACCAGCGCGCGCGCGCCCTGCTTGCGCACCGCCACGGTTTCCACCACCGGCACACCGATCTCGCGCTCCAGCGCGGCAACATCGATCTGGATGCCGCGACGCTGCGCGGCGTCGACCATGTTCAGGGCGATGATCATCGGCTTGCCCAGCTCGCGCAGTTCCAAGGCGAAACGCAGGTGCAGGCGCAGGTTGGTGGCGTCGATCACGCACAGAAGAACGTCCGGCGCGGCCTCACCCGGGTAGAAGCCCCGGCACAGGTCGCGGGTGATCGCCTCGTCGAGGCTGGCCGGATGCAGGCTGTAGGCGCCCGGCAGGTCGAGCACGGCGAACTCTCGGCCGGACGGCGCACGCAGACGGCCTTCCTTGCGCTCGACAGTAACGCCGGTGTAGTTGGCGACCTTCTGCCGGCTGCCGGTCAGCTGGTTGAACAGGGCGGTCTTGCCGCTGTTGGGATTGCCGACCAGCGCGATGCGCAGCGGGGCGGTGGTTGCGGTGGCGCTCATGCGCGTCGCTCCTGGCTGGCCGGGTCGATGACCACGCGCCGGGCCTCACTGATACGCAGCGCGAAACGGGTGAACCCGACCTGCACCAGCAGCGGCTCGCCGCCGACCGGACCTCGCGCCACCAGGCGCACTTCCTCACCCTTGACGAAGCCCAGCTCGCGCAGGCGCCGGGCGATGGCATCGTTGGCATGCAGATCCTGCACGGAATCGACCACGGCCGAGGTGTGCAGGGGCAGTTCGGACAGCGTCATCTAGCGTGTTCTCTGCTGGATGTAAATGGTTCTCGATTCTAACATTCCCGCGTCGCGTCATGGCCCATGACCAATGGCCCGCTATGATCCATACAGGTATGGAGCAACCCCCGGAATCCCATGAACGATGCTTTGCAGATCGAGCGCAATGGCGCTGTCCTGACCCTCTGGCTGAACCGGCCGGAGCTGCACAACGCCTTCGATGCCGGCCTGATCGCCCGGCTGACCGCGGCCCTGGAAGCGGCCGGCCGCGATGACACGGTACGCACGGTGGTGGTGGCCGGCCACGGCGCCTCCTTCTCCGCTGGTGCCGACATGCAGTGGATGCGCGGCATGGCCACGGCCAGCGAGGCGGACAACCGCGAGGACGCGCTGGCCCTGGCCCGGCTGATGCGCACCCTGGACGAGCTGCCCAAGCCGACCCTGGCCCGGGTCCACGGCGCCGCCTTCGGTGGCGGTGTCGGTTTGGTGGCCTGCTGCGATATCGCCATCGCCACCAGCGCCGCCCGCTTCGGCCTGACCGAAAGCCGGCTGGGCCTGCTGCCGGCAGTGATCTCGCCCTATGTAATCGAAGCCATCGGCAGCCGCCAGGCCCGTCGCTGGTTCGCTACCGGCGAGCACTTCGACGCCGACACCGCCCTGCGTATCGGCCTGATCCACCATCTGGTGGAGCCCGAACGGCTGGACGAGGCGGTACAGCGGCAGCTGGCCCTGCTCGACAAAGCCGGGCCGATCGCCTCGGCCTCGGCCAAGCTGCTGGTCCGGCAGGTGCGCGACGCCGATGATCGCGACAGCCTGGACCGCGACAATGCCGCCCTGATCGCCCGCCTGCGGGTGTCGGCCGAAGGCCAGGAAGGCCTGGGCGCGTTCCTCGACAAGCGCGCCCCGCACTGGGTCACGGAGGCCTGACATGCTGGACCATATCGGTTTGAACAGCGGTGACCTGCCGCGCAGCAAGGCCTTCTTCCTGCAGGCGCTGGCACCGCTGCAGATCGGCCTGGTGATGGAGGTCAGTGCCGAACAGACCGGCGCCCACGACCACGTGGGTTTCGGCAACCACGGCAAGCCCTTCTTCTGGCTGGGCAATGCGGCGCCCCTCAGCCAGGGTGTGCACGTGGCCTTCGTCTGCGGCGAACGCGCCCAGGTTGATGCGTTCCACGCCGCCGCCCTGGCCGCAGGTGGCCGCGACAACGGAGCGCCCGGCCTGCGCCCGTGGTACCACCCGGACTACTACGCCGCCTTCGTGATCGACCCCGATGGCAACAACATCGAGGCGGTCTGCCACCTGCCCGGGTAGGCCCTTCCGCCACAACCAGGCGCAGGCGTGGCCGCTTGTGCGACCCGCCTGCGTATCTCATCTGGCAGCCTGGCGAAGACCGGGCCGCCCCCGTTTCCCAGGAACCGCCGTGACCCCAGTCGATCCCATCTGCCCTGCCCGTCCCGCCTCGCCTGCCGTGGGGGTGCCGCGATGAGCGATTTCGTCCGCATCGTCGAAGTCGGGCCGCGCGATGGCCTGCAGAACGAAAAGCAGGCCGTGGCCACCGCCGACAAGATCGCCCTGATCGATCGCCTGTCGGCCACCGGCCTGCGTACCATCGAGGCGACCAGCTTCGTCAGCCCGCGCTGGGTCCCGCAGTTGGCCGACGCGGCCGAGGTCTATGCCGGCATCCAGCGCCGCCCGGGCATCGCCTATCCGGTACTGGTGCCGAACGAACAGGGCTACGACCGTGCGCGCGCGGTCGGCGTGCAGGAAATCGCGGTGTTCACCGCTGCATCGGAAGCCTTCAACCGCACCAACACCAACGCCGGCATCGATGAATCGCTGGCCCGTTTCGAGCCGATCCTGCGCCGTGCGGCGGCTGATGGTGTGCGCGTGCGTGGTTACGTCTCCACTGTGCTCGGCTGCCCGTACCAAGGCGAGGTGCCGCTGGCCGACGTTGTGCGTGTGGCCCGTGCCCTGCATCAAATGGGGTGTTACGAAATCTCGCTGGGCGACACCATCGGCGTCGGTACGCCGCGCAAGGCCCGCTCGATGCTGCAGGCAGTGGCTGCCGAGATCCCGATGAGCGCACTGGCCGTGCACTTCCACGATACCTATGGCCAGGCCATCGCCAACATCGCGGCCTGCCTGGAAGAAGGCGTGCGCGTGGTCGACAGCGCCGTGTCCGGGGCCGGCGGCTGCCCGTACGCGAAGGGCGCCAGCGGCAACGTGGCCAGCGAGGACGTGGTGTACCTGCTGCAGGGCCTGGGCCTGGAGTGCGGTGTCGACCTGCCATCGCTGGCCGAGACCGGCCGTTGGCTGGCCGGGCTGCTCGGCCGTGCTACCGCCAGCCGCGTCGGGCAGGCGCTGGCGGCGACATGAACGACAGCGGCCCGCGCGACCGTCCGGCCATCGGCGATGCTTCCGCCGCAACCGACAACGCGCTGGCCGCTCTGGACGCGGCGCTGGCCGCATCCCCGTCGCCGGCCCAGGCCAGGCTGCTGCGCCAGGCGCGACAAGCCTTGGCCGATGCACAGCAGCGCGAACTGGATACCCAGGCCCGCTACGCCGCGCTGTTCGACGCCGTGCCTGACCCGGTCAGCATCCTCAGCGCCGAAGGCGTGGTGCTGGACGTCAACCGTGCCGGCATCGTCGCCTACGACCGCCCGCGCGAAGACATCGTCGGCCAGCCGATCGAACTGCTCAACCCGGACCTGCCCAGCGACCACCTGCAACCGGTGTGGGAAGCGCTGAACCGCGGCGACACCTACGTCATCGAAGTGACCAACATGCGCGGCGATGGCAGTCGCTTTCCGGTGGAGGTGCATTCGGCCGGCTTCCAGGACCGTGGCCAGCCCTGCATCGTCGCCGTCGCCCGCGACCTGAGCGGGCGCTGGCGCGCAGAGTCCCGCTATCGCCTGTTGATGGAATCGATCGACAAGGGCGTGATCCTGTTCGACCGTGATCTGCGCGTTTTGTCCGCCAACCCCGCAGCACACCGCATCCTCGGCCTCACCGGTGGTGGCGTGGGCTTGAATTCGATGCTCGATCCCGAAGCCTGGATCATCGTCGACGAACACGGCCATCCGCTGACCCAGTCACAGTGGCCGACCAGCCGCTGCTTCCAGGCCGGGCGGATGATCCGCAGCACCATCATCGGCCTGTACCACCGACCACGCGGCCGCATGCTGTGGTTGTCCACCACCAACGTGCCGGTATTCGGCACCGGGTGCGACCAGGCCGACCATGTCTATGCGATGTTCAGTGACATCACCGAACTGAAGCGCAACAACACCCTGTTCGCGCGCGCGCAGTCACTGGCCCACATCGGCGGCTGGGAGTGGGATCGCGGCCTGCCGCGCCTGTACCTCACCGATGAGGCGCGGCGCATCGTCGGCCAGCCGGCCGATCTTGAGGACATGCCGGACCTGCTGGACTGCCTGCGCAGCGACGACCGCGCCGCCCTGCAGCAGGCGCTGGCCGACACCATCGAACACCGCAGCAGCTTCGGCCTGGAGCTGCAGGGCCAGCGCCGCGATGGCCACTCGTTCTGGATCCGGATGATCGGCGAGGTCTCGGCCGGCGATGTCGATGCCGCGCGCATCACCGGCACCGTGCAGGACATCACCGAGCGCAAGCAGGCCGAGGAAACGCTGCGCGTGCAGGCGCGCACCGACCCGCTGACCGGCATCATGAACCGCGATGCGGTGCTGAGCGATCTCGGCGTGCGCATGGACAGCCCCAGCCACGACCGCGTGGCCGTGCTGTACATCGACCTGGACCGGTTCAAGGTGGTCAACGACCTGCTCGGGCACAACGCCGGTGATGAACTGTTGATCGAAGCGACCCGGCGCATCGCCACCGCGATCGGCACCGAAGGCCTGCTTGCACGCTTTGGCGGCGACGAGTTCCTGGTGATCTGTGACCTGCGTGACCAGCCCGACCAGGCCGAACAACTGGCCGAGCGCATCACCGCGGCCTTCTCGGCACCGTTCCAGCTGGGCAGCGACGAGTTCCCGGTCACCGCCAGCATCGGCATCGCCCGTGCACCGCGCGATGGCGACCGGCCGCAGCAGCTGATCCAGAACGCCGACACGGCGATGTACGAGTGCAAGCGACGCACCCGCAACGGCTGGCAGGTGTTCTCCCCGGAACTGGCACAGCGCCAGCATGACCGCCTGCAGATCGAGAGCCGCCTGCACAAGGCCCTCGATGGCGACGAGTTCCACCTGGTCTACCAGCCACAGGTCAACCTGCGCAGCGGCGCCACCATCGCCTGCGAGGCGCTGATGCGCTGGCACAACACCCAGCTGGGGCAGATGCGCCCGGACCTGTTCATCCGCCACGCCGAGCACACCGGCGACATCGTGCGCATCGGCCAATGGGCCTTGCGCGAAGCGTGCCGGCAGGTACGGCAATGGCAGGACGACGGGCTCGGCCTGGTGCGGGTGGCCGTCAATGTGTCCTGGCGACAGTTCGTCGGGGAGGATCTCGCCCGCTGGGTGCGGCAGGTGCTGGACGAGTTCGGCCTGCCCGGCAGCGTGCTGGAGCTGGAGTTCACCGAGCGGGTGCTGATCGAGGATGCGCCGGACACCCTGCGCACCTTTGCCCGCCTGCGCGAGATGGGGGTGATGCTGACCATCGACGACTTCGGCGAAGGCTACAGCGCGCTGAACTACCTTCGCCGGCTGCCCATCCATGGGCTGAAGCTGAGCCAGCTGTTTGTCGAAGGCATCCCTCGCAACCGCTCGGATGTGGCGGTATGCGAGGCGGTCTGCGCGATTGCCCGCAGCCTCGGCCTGGGCGTGGTAGCCGAGGGCGTGGAAACCGAGCCGCAACGGCAGTGCCTGCTCGACCTGGGGGTGACCGTCGGCCAGGGCTTCCTGTTCGCCCACGGCCTGCCCGCCGCGGACTTCGAGCGCCGCCTGCGCCGCGCCCGCGAACTGGGCTGAGGCCGGCGGCGCAGTGCACAACGGCGGCTGCCACCGCTTCCGTTAGAATCGGCGGTTCTTGAACCTGCAGGACCGTGCAATGCAGCTGTCTTCCGTACGTGCCGTGATCACTGGCGGCGTCTCCGGCCTCGGCCTGGCCGTGGCCCAGCACCTGGTTGCCCAGGGCGGCAAGGTCGCCCTGTTCGACCTCAACGACGCCAAGGGCGCGGCCGCTGTTGCCGGGCTGGGGCAGGACAACGCCCGCTATTTCAATGTCAACGTCAGTGATGAAGCGTCCGTGTCGGCGGCCATCGACCAGGCCTGCGATTTCCTCGGCGGCCTGAATGTCGCCATGAACTGCGCCGGCATCCTCGGCGCTGGCCGCGTGCTGGGCAAGGAAGGCCCGATGCCGCTGGCCGGGTTCCAGGGCACGGTGATGGTCAATCTGGTCGGCAGCTTCAATGTCGCCAAGGCCGCGGCCAACCGCATGCAGCACAACGAGGCCGGCGTGGACGGCGAGCGTGGCGTCATCATCAACACCGCCAGCGTTGCCGCCTACGAAGGGCAGATCGGCCAGGCCGCCTACTCCGCTTCCAAGGGCGGCGTGGTGGCAATGACCCTGCCGATGGCCCGCGAGCTGTCGCGCTTCGGCATCCGCGTCAACACCATCGCACCGGGCGTGTTCTGGACGCCTATGGTCGATGGCATGCCCGAAGCCGTGCAGGCATCGCTGGCCGCATCGATCCCGTTCCCGTCGCGCCTGGGCAAGCCGGAAGACTTCGCCAGCCTGGTCGGCCACATCCTCGGCAACACCTATATCAACGGCGAGACCATCCGCCTGGACGGCGCCACCCGGCTCGCTCCGAAGTGATTCCCCCCGGGCGCCGGGACGGCGTCCTCCCCCAACGACCAACATCATCATGAAAGCCAACGACATCAAGAAGGGCAACGTCGTCGAGTTCAACAACGGCGTCTACCAGATCCGCGACATCGAGCGCAGCTCGCCGCAGGGTCGCGGCGGCAACGTCCGCTTCCGCTTCATCATGTACAGCGTGCCGGGCGGCAACAAGCTCGATGCCAGCTTCGATGCCGACGACAACCTGGTCGAAGTCGAACTGCTGCGCCGCCAGTCCACCTACTCGTACAAGGACGGCGATGCGTTCGTGTTCCTGGACGACGAGGACTACACCCCCTACACCCTGGACGCGGACGTGATCGGCGATGACGCCGGCTACATCACCGACGGCCTGACCGGCATCTACGTGCAGGTGATCGACGATCTGCCGGTGGCGATCCAGTTGCCGGCCTCGGTGGTGCTGGAAGTGGTCGAGACCCCACCGGAACTGAAGGGTGGCACCGCCACCAAGCGCCCGAAGCCGGCCAAGCTCAACACCGGCATCGAAATCATGGTGCCGGAATACATCGTCAACGGTGAGCGTGTGCTGGTGAACACCAGCACCGGCGAATTTGCTGGCCGTGCCGATTGACCGCGCTGCGCTGATCGCCTGCCTGTCCCTGCTTGCGGCATGCTCGCCGCAGGCAGCGGACAACGGCGCAGGTGGTGCCACGCCAGAGGCCGTAGCGGTCGATCCGGTGGCTCCCATCGCACCGGCAGCGGCGTCGCCCGCGGCCCTGCAGGAACCTGCCGAGGAGTCCTCTGCTGCCAGCCTGCCCTCGAGTTACGAGGAACTGGAACAGGCCCGTGCTGCCGCTGGCTGCGCGGTGTCCAACGACGTGTACGACATCGAAGACATACGCATCTACTGTCAGATGCCCGACGACGTGCAGGCGTTTCTCGCGCGCGAAAACACCTGCCAGCATTTCGCCGGCGAAGAGCCCTACGACGACGAGCGCCGTCGAGAGCTCGAAGAGGCCAGCGCGACGTACTGCGAGGGTCGCGAGAAGATCTTCACCGATCTGGTCGCGCGGCATCGCGGTGACTGTGCGATCCGCACGGCGCTGATCGGGATCAACAGCCGCTACGACCTGGTGTTCGAGCTGGACTTGAAGCCCTGCGAGGACTGACCGATCAACGCCGGGCATGGCCCGGCGCTACCGATCCGCGGAACCACGCGTTACTTCGCGCCGAAGTTGCCACAACCGTGGTACTGGCGCGTGCCCACGGTCAACATCGCCTTCGCCTCGAACGCTTCACCGCTCATATCGTCCTGGCAGGTGGTGCGCTGGAAGCTCAGCTTGATGTCGGTGCCATCGGCCGCCTTGCCGACCCAGCCGTCTGCGCCCTCGGTCGGTTTGGCGACCGCGAAGCGGCGCTCGCCGTAGTCGACCTCCACCTGCAGGCCCGGTGCATCACCATCGACGACGGCCAGCCATCCCGGCTCGTTGCCGGTGGCACGGAACGCGGCGTTGCCGGCACTGCCATCGCCCTCGGTGGCTTCCACCGCGCCACACTCACGGTCCGCTTCGCCCTTCAGGCTGAGCAGCGCTTCATCGCTGCCGCGGGTCCAGAAGCTGTTGCCCTTGCCATCGGCATACTTCGCACCGGAGGCCGCACGTTCGGAGGACATCGCGAAACTGCGCTCGTCGATCACAACCGTCGCTGCGTCCTCACCATTGAAGGTCGCGCGCACATCGAGATCGCCGCAGCGATAGAGGGTTTCGCTGCCGCCGCCATCAACAGCGGCAGCCACAGGTGCCGGTGCCGGCACTGGCGTTGCGGCCACATCGCCTGCGCCGCTGGAGGCGGGCGTTTGGGCCGGCTGGCAGGCGCTCAGCGCAAGGCCGAGGGAGGCAGCCAACAGACTGGAAATTACACGCATGGCTCGACTCCTTGTCGAAACTACAGAGACCTTGGACCCTACCACCTGCACGCAAACGGGGCCTGAAAGCTGCATGACCATGTTCAGCCTGCCAGCACCGTCATCGACAGCAGTTGCGCGCCGCTGGCACCGGAAGCGCTTGTCCAGACGCGCAACAGGCGCATGCGCTGCGTGTGTTCGCGTCCCAGCCAGTGCACATGCAGCTGAACATCGCCGGATAACAACGCCAGGCGTCCACACAGCAGCATTTCCACCGCATGCACCTGCAGCGCGTGAATCTGCAGACGGCCTTGCCGCCAGTCCTGTAACCAGGGCAGTTCGAGCATCCGGCCGCCGTGCCCGTCCATCATGAACAACACCGGTGACAGCAACGCAGTGGCAGCACCATGGTCACCGGCCAGCAGCGCATCCCGCAGCTGCTGCTCCAGCACGCGCAACTGCGCCTCGTACAGGCCCTCAGGGCTCCTGTTTTCCATCCACCTGCTTTCCATCCACCTGCTTTCCATCCACGCTTCCTCCCGGCGTCGGCCGGCGTCGGCGCAGGCGCTGCGCAAGCCAATGCTGCGCGCCCTGCACCACCACATAGAACACCGGCACGAAGAACACGGCCAACACGGTCGCACTGACCATGCCGCCGAACACGCCGGTACCGATGGCCTGTTGCGTTTCCTTTGAAGCCCCCTGCGCCAGCATCAGCGGTACCACACCCAGCGCGAACGCCAGCGAGGTCATCACGATCGGCCGCAGTCGCAGGCGTGCCGCTTCGATGGTCGCCTCGACCAGGCCGCGTCCCTGCTGTTGCAGCTGGCGGGCGAACTCGACGATCAGGATCGCGTTCTTCGCCGAAAGCCCGATCACCGTGATCATGCCGACCTTGAAAAACACATCATTGGGCATCTCGCGCAGCAGCACTGCAGCAACGGCGCCGAGCAGGCCCAACGGCACCACCAGCATCACCGCCAGCGGGATCGACCAGCTCTCGTACAGCGCCGCCAGCACCAGGAACACCACCAGCATCGACAGCAGCAGCAACCACGGCGCCTGTGCGCCGGACTCACGCTCCTGCAGCGACTGGCTGGTCCACTGCAGGGCAAAGCCCGCTGGCAGCTGCTGTGCAAGGCGCTCCATCTCGATCATCGCCTGACCGGTGGAGACCCCGCTGGCGGGTGCGCCGGACAGGTTCAATGCCGGGAACCCCAGGTAACGCTGCAGCTGCAGCGGCGCCTCGGTCCAGTGCGCGGTGACCAGTTCGGACAACGCCACCATGCCGCCCTCGCTGTTGCGGACATACAGCTTCAACACATCCTCCAGCTGCATGCGGTGCGGCGCATCGGCCTGCACGATCACCTGCTGCATGCGCCCGCGATTGGGAAAATCGTTGACGTACTGCGAGCCCATCGCCGCCGACAGCGTTGCACTGATGTCGGTGAACGCCACACCCATCGCCTCGGCCTTGGCGCGATCGATGTCCAGCCGCACGTTGCTGCCCGCCGGCAAGCCATCGGCATGCACTTCGGCCAGCAACGGACTGGCCTCTGCCAGTTTCAGCAACTGCTGCAGGGCGGCCCGCAGCGCGGCCTGGCCCTGCCCGGTACGTGCCTGCAGCGCCAACGAGAACCCGGAGGAACGGCCAAGACTGTCGATGGCCGGCGGCATCACGCTCATCACCTCGCCTTCCGGGACCGTCGCCATGGCCTGCTGCGCCGCCTTCACCTCATCCACCGCGGTGCTGCCGCCGCGCTCACCCCAGTCCTTCAGCATGGTGTAGGTCAGTGCGGCGCTCGGGCCGGAACCGGAGAAGCTGTAGCCGAGGATGGCCTGGTTGGACGCGATCGCCGGCCGCGAGGCGACGTGCTGCTCGTAGGCTTCGACCACCGCCAGCGTGCGTTCGGCGGTTGCTTCGGCCGGCAGCTGGATGGAGGTCATGAAATAGCCCTGGTCCTCTTCCGGCAGGAACGCACCCGGCAACCAATGCAGGCCGATCAGCAGTGCCACCAGCAAGGCAGCGAACAGGCCCATCACCCGGCCACTGCGCCGCAGTACCGCCGCCACGCCCTGCTGGTAACGTCCGGTCATCTGCTCGAAGCCACGGTTGAACGCACCGAACAGACCGCCGCGGCCATGGTGACCACGCGTGCCCTGGCGCAGCAGCGTCGCGCACAACGCCGGGGTCAGGCTCAGCGCCAGCAGTGCCGAGAACAGGATGGACACCGACATCGCCACACTGAACTGGCGGTAGATGGCACCGACCGAGCCACTGGCCAGCGCCATCGGGATGAATACCGCGGTCAGCACCAGGGTGATGCCGATCACCGCACCGGTCAGCTCACGCATCGCCTTGATCGTGGCCTCGCGCGGCGGCAGGCCCTCTTCGGCCATGATCCGCTCCACGCCCTCCACCACCACGATCGCATCGTCAACAATGATGCCGATCGCCAGCACCATGCCGAACATGGTCAATACGTTGATCGAGAAACCCAGCGCCAGCATCACCGCAAAGGTGCCCAACAGTGCGATCGGCGCGACCAGGGCGGGGATCAGCGTGTAGCGCCAGTTCTGCAGGAACAGGTACATCACCGCAAACACCAGCAGCATCGCCTCGACCAGGGTCTGCAGCACCTTCTGGATCGATACCTTGACGAAGGGCGCGGTGTCGAACGGAATGCTGGATTCAACACCGTGCGGCAGCAGCGGCTGCAGGTCGGCCATGCGTTCGCGCACAGCCGTGGCGGTACGCACTGCGTTCGCACCGGGGCGCAGCTGCACGCCGGCGGCCGTCGCCGGATAGCCATCTTCGCGCGTGCCCCAGGCATAGCTCTGCGCACCCAGCTCGACCCGGGCGACATCACCAAGCAGCACCCGCGAACCATCGGCGCCGGCGCGCAGCACGATCGCCGCGAACTGTTCGGGCGTGGACAGCTGGCCCTCGGCACTCAAGGGCACGGTGATGCGCTGGCCGGGAACACCGGGCGAATCGCCGATGCGACCCGGGGAAATCTCCAGGTTCTGCTGCTCGATCGCGCTGGCCACATCGCCCATGGTCAGGCCGTAGCCGGTCAGCCGGGTCGGGTCCAGCCAGATCCGCATCGCCTGTTCGGCACCGAACAGCTGCACGCGGCCGACACCGTCGATGCGGCGCAGCTCTTCGATGATGTTGCGCGCCATGAAATCGCCCAGCGCCGCTTCGCTGACACTGCCATCGGGTGAGCGCAGGCCCACCAGCATCAGGAAGCCGGAGTCGGCAGCCTCGACGAACAGGCCGTTCTGGCGCACGCTGCGTGGCAGGCGCGGCTCGATTGCCTTGATCCGGTTCTGCACGTCCACCTGTGCCAGCTCCGGATCGGTGCCGGGCTTGAAGGTGGCGGTGATCGACGCTTCGCCGGAGGTGTCCACCGACGATTCGAAGTACAGCAGATGCTTGACGCTGGACAGCTCACGCTCGATCAGGCCGACCACCGCATCATTCAGCGTCTGTGGGCTGGCGCCGGGATAGCTGGCATAGATGCTGACGCTGGGCGGTGCGACCGCCGGATAGCGTTCGACCGCCAGCCGCGGAATGGCCAGCACGCCGGCCAGGATGACGAAGATCGCCAGCACCCAGGCAAACACCGGGCGATCGATGAAGAAACGGGCCATGTCGTAGTGTCCTGGAAGGGCTCAGCCCTGGCTTTTGGATGTCGGCGCTGCGCTGGCACTGGCGACCGGCACCTGCCAGTCGCGCGGATCGACCAGCACGCCCTCCTGCAGGCGCTCCTGGCCTTCCACCACGACCTTCTCGCCCGCCTTCAGGCCATGCCGCACCAACCATTGCCGGTTGACGCTGCCGTCCACCTCCAGCGTGCGGATCACTGCTTTGCCATCGGCGGCGATGACCCAGGCATAGGCCTGGCCACCGGCGCTGCGCAGCACCGCCTGCTGTGGCAGCAGCAGCGCGCTGGCCGGCGCACCGCGCGGCACCCGCGCACGCACGTACATGCCCGGCAACAGCTGCCGCTCAGGGTTGTCGACCAGGATGCGCAGGATCACATCACCGGTGCGTGCATCGACATTGACACCGGAGAACAACAGCCGGCCGCGCTCGGGCAGCGGCGTACCCGCCGCGCCGATGATCGTCACCGGCAGCTCGCCGTCCACCGCACCGCGCCGCAGGGACTGCAGCTGCGATGCAGGCTGGCGCACGTCCACATAGACCTGGTCGATCTGCTGCACCACCGCCATCGGCTCGGCATCGGCGACGCCGACCAGCGCGCCTTCGGTCACCAATGCCTGGTCGATGCGGCCATCGATCGGTGCACTGACCGTCGCGTAGCGCAGGTCGAGCTGGCGTCGCGCCAGGATCGCCCGCGCTTCGTTGACCGCTGCGCGGGCCTGCTCGTGCTCGGCGCTGGCATCGTCGCGATGCTGCTGGCTGACCGCCTGCGCGGCGGCCAGTGCCTGCAGCCGCTGTGACTGCACCCGGCTGCGGCCAAGGGCGGCCTCGCTGCGCTGCAGGGCCGCCAGCGCCGAATCGACGTCAGCGCGGAACGCCGCCGGGTCGATCTGGAACAGTGGTTGCCCGGCATGTACTTCCGCACCCTGCTCGAACATCCGACGCTGCACGATGCCGCCAACCTGCGCACGGATCTGCGCGGTGCGTACCGCCGTCACCCGACCGGGAAGTTCATCATCGCGCTGCACCACCTGCGGGCCAACGGTCACCACGCTGACACGTGGCACGGCTTCGACGGCGGGTTCGGGGCGGGAGCAGGCCGTCATGGCCAAGGCGAAGGTCGCGACCAGCGCAACCGGAGTCCTGAAGGTTCTCATTGCTGTGCACAGTGCCGCAGACGCGGCTGACGAATCATGAAGCGCGCAGTGTGCGTGGCGATGATGGGGTTTCGATGGAGGAACTGTGGAGATACGATGGAGGGCAAGCACCTTCCGGCCTCGCCTTGCCATGCATGCCTCCCCTGCCCTCGCGGCGCTGGTCCTGATCGTCGAGGACGAAGCCGAGATCGCCGACATTCTTGCCGCCTACCTTGAACGCGAGGGCCTGCGCACCCTGCGTGCGGCCGATGGCCAGATTGCCTTGGACATGCATCGCAGCATGCGCCCGGACCTTGTACTGCTGGACGTGCAGCTGCCGCGGCTGGATGGCTGGAGCGTGCTGACCCAGCTGCGCCAGCGCGGCGAAACGCCGGTCATCATGCTGACCGCGCTGGACCAGGATCTGGACAAGCTGACCGCACTGCGGATGGGCGCCGATGACTATGTAGTCAAACCGTTCAACCCCGCCGAGGTGGCGGCACGCGTTCGCGCAGTACTGCGGCGTACGCTGCGCAGTTCGCGGGCGGATGCGCCCAGTGCCCTGCGCGTCGGCCCGCTGCTGATCGACACCGCCACCCACGCCGTGCATGTGGAAGGCGACGGCTACAGCCACGAGCTGCTGCTGACGCTGACCGAGTTCAAGCTGCTGCATTGCATGGCATTGGCGCCGTCACGGATCTTCAGCCGCAGCGAACTGATGCACGAATGCCTGCCGGAAAGCGAAGCACTGGAACGCACCGTGGACAGCCATGTCAGCAAGCTGCGGCGCAAGCTGGACGAAGTGGGCCTCACCCAGATTCCGGCCAGCGTGCGCGGTGTCGGCTACCGACTGATGGCCGACCGCTGATGCGCCGCTCCGGGCTCAGCCGGCACATCATCGTGTCGATGTCGCTGATGGTCGTCGGCGTCATCGTGATGGTGATCCTCTCTTCGTGGCTGCTGTATGCCGTACTGATCGAGTTCTTCCCGGCCAGCGCCGAGGAGCCGGAAGGATGGCTGCCAAGCGGACCGGAGCTGGCGTGGATGGTCGGGGTGATCCTGACCGGACTGGCGCTGGCGATCGCCGCCTCGTTCCGCCTGGCCCACCGCATCCTGTCGCCGCTCAATTCACTGGTGGACAGCGTACGCGCGCTGGCGGGCGGCGATCTCGGCGCGCGCGCCACGGCCGAGGCCAACTCCCCCGGCGAGGTCGCAGCGCTGGTGGACGACTTCAACGCGATGGCGCGCCGCCTGCAGCATATGGAAAGCGAACGGGTGATGTGGCACGCGGCCATCGCCCACGAACTGCGCACGCCGGTGACGATCCTGCGCGGTCGCCTGCAGGGCCTGGCCGAGGGCGTTTTCCAACCTGATGAGTCGCAGTTCCGCAGCCTGCTGGCGCAGGTCGAGGGCCTGTCGCGGCTGATCGAAGACCTGCGGGTGCTGAGCCTGGCCGACAATGCCCGCCTCGATGTGCGCCGCGCCCGCACCGACGTGGTGGCCGAAGTGCATTCGGTGATGACCCTGGTCGATCCCGCCTTCCGCAGCGCCGGCTTCGTGCTGGAGCTGGAAACCAGTCGCGAGGAACACCCAGCTCATTGTGACCCGACGCGGTTGCGGCAGGCGCTGCTGGCCTTGCTGGAGAACGCGCGCCGCTATGCCAACCCGGGCAAGGTACGCATCGCCGTGCATGACACCGTGGCCCACGTGCAGGTGGCGATCGAGGACGAAGGCCCGGGTATCGACCCGGCCCTGCACGCGGACATCTTCAATCCGTTCATGCGCGGCGATGGCTCACGATCGCGCCTGGGCGGTGGCAGTGGCCTTGGCCTGGCCGTGGTCAAGGCCATCGCCGATGCGCACGGCGGCCAGGTCTACTGCACCCCGGGCACAGCCGGAGGCAGTCGTTTCGTCATCGAGCTGCCGCGCCAGTAGGCGGCACTTCGGCCGCCTGCTCACGCACGCGCGCACCCAACGCCGCCAGATTGTTGTCGATGTCATCCAGTTCACGCCGCTGCGACGCCGCCAGCTGTGCGCGCAGCTGCACGCGCAGTGCCTGCCAGGCGGGTACCGTCTGTGCGCTGGCAGCGGCCACTGCCCGTGCAACTTCCGCCTGTTCTTCCGCCTGCGGCAGGCCGTAACCAGCGTCGGCCAGCAACTGGCCCGGCCGCAACCACTGGCCGCTCTGTTCCAGCAATGCGCGCAGCGAACGGGTGGCCGCGCTGTCCGGGTCGGCCAGCAACCGTCGCTTCAGTGCGTCGCGTGACCGCAGTTCCGCGCGCCGCTGCGCCGCCTGTTCCAGCAACAGCAAGCCGGCACTGGCGCGCACATCACCGCGCAGCAACCACGGTGCGCGCTGTTGCGCCGGCAGCGCCAGCCATGCGCGCACATCGCGCGCCGGCAACACCATCTGCGCAGCGGCGATCGCGAACAACTGCTGGTAGTGGTCGCGCGCGGACGCAAAGTAATAGCCCTGCGCTTGGGCCTGCGCGGGATCGGCCAGCACCTGCTCATCCAGGGCATGCAGCCGCGCCAGCCGTCGCCGCAACCCGCGCGGGCTCAGCTGTGCCAGGCCGGCTTCGCCCAGACGCGGAACGCCTGCCTGCAGCAGCTTCGCCGTCTCCACCGCGCAGTTGTTGCTGACGAAGTAGTAGCGGCCGTCATAGCTCCAGTGCACCTGTGCCGTGCGCTCGAGCAGGCTGGCGATCTCGCTGCGGTCCAGCTGCAGCGGCAGCGAGGCCAGTCCGCGCAGCTCGACCTTGGTGTACTCGTCCACCACCTGCTGCAGCGGCAGCACGAACAGGCGCGAAGGATAGCCACCGGTCAGGCCGCGCCAGTTGGAAATCTGCACGTCGCCGACGAAGGCGCGGAAGGACAGCACCCGGTGATGCTCCAGGTCCAGCCGGCAGTCCGGTCCCGGTGCGCGGCCGGGCCGGCAGATCACCAGCCGCAGCATGCTGTGGCCCCAGCGGCTCATCGGCTGCGCACTGCCTTCGGCGAACAGATAGTCCACGGCGTACACCCGGGCCGGGTCCAGTGCCAGCAGCGAAGCGGCGCCCTCTTCCGCGTCGGCCTGCAGCAACGGGACCGTGCCCGTGCAGTGCGGCGCAGGCAGCGATGGCGGCGTACCGAAGTGCGTCCGATACCATTGCGCCAGTGCCGGGCGGCGACACGCGAACTCGGCATCGAGCACGAAGTGTTCGGCGTTCACTGCCAGGTACTCGGCTGGGTCCGTCAGTTCGTAGGCATCGGGGCTACGGTCGTGGAAGGCATTGTCACCGCGACCAAGATGCCATGGCTTGCGCTGCCAACCTGCAAGGTCACGCCAGCGGGCGCTGCGCGACCAGTTCGCGCCGCCACGGTCGGCGACGTGGGCCAGTTCGTGCACCAGTGCGCTGCGCCGCGCGCGGCGGGCACCGGGCACATCGTCGTCCAGCAGATCGCGGCGCAACGCGATGCGTCCGGCGAAGGCACGGCCATGTACATGGGCCGGCAGGTCGTCACGCCAGCCGACCTGCACCTGCGCGGGCAATGCACGCAGCAGGCCGTCGGGCAGTAGCGACTGCACATCACTCAGTGTCTGCGTCGCCACCTGCTGCTGTGCAGGATCGAGACCGGACGGATCGAGCTGCAGGCGCTCAGCCGCATGCGCAGCGTGAGCGACCAGCAGTAGAGCCACGCCATGCGTGGCTGCTGTTGCGGTCCGCGTGCGGGGGTTCAGCCGAGCATGGCTCGGCTCTACAGAAAGCGATGACGCGGAGGTCATGCTGCCCGGATCAACGCGCCAGAAGCGCGCGCGCCAGCTGCAGGTCGCTCTGCTGCTGTGCAGCTGCATCCTGCTCGCGCAGGTGCACCAGTGCCGCCTGCAGGCGTGCGCCACGGATCTGGCCATCGCTGGCGACAAAAGCCGCCGCATCATCGCGTGCAGCCAGCACCACCTTGTCATCGCCCGAACTGCTGCCCGAGGAACCCGAAGAGGCGCCCGTCGCCGACCCGGCCGAGGTGCCGGCAAAGCTCGAAGCGAAGCCGGCCAGCGGCAGGGACAACAGGGCAAGCAGCAGAAGCGGACGGATCATGGTCAGAGAGTTCATTGATTGGGTGGGTGGAGCGTAACGGCTGGGTGAAGTCTTTGCCCGTGTCAAAGGTCGAACAATTTGCCGGGATTCAGCCGCCCTTCGGGATCGAACGCGCGCTTGACCGCCTTCATCAACCCTATCTCGGCCGGGCCACGGGTGCTGTCCAGGTAGCCCTTCTTGACCAGGCCGATACCGTGTTCGGCTGAAATGCTGCCATTGAAGCGCGCCAGCACCTGCGCCAGCAGCTTGGTCACGTGCTCGCACTGGGTCACGAAGTCGGCATCGCTGGTGTCATCCGGCTTGAGCACATTGATGTGCAGGTTGCCGTCACCGATATGGCCGAACCAGACCACATCGAAATGCGGGTAGGCGTCGCCGATCAGCGCCTGGGTCTCGGCCAGGAACGCCGGCATCGACGAGATCCGCACCGAGACATCGTTCTTGTAAGGCTTGTAGCGCGCCAGCGCCTCGGTGATGCCCTCGCGCAGGCGCCACAGCTGCGCCGCCTGGGCATCGCTGGCACTGATCACCCCGTCGCTGACCCAGCCATTGCCCATGCAGTCTTCGAAGGCGGCCATTGCCGCAGCTTCCTGCGCTTCATCGCCGGCAGCGAACTCGGTCACCACGTAGTAGGGGTGTACTTCATCGAACGGTGCCTGCGCGCCGTGTGACAGCACGTGCTCCAGCGCACGGTCGGTGAAGAATTCGAAGGCCTGCAGCTGCAGTCGCGCGCGGAACGCGGCGAACACCTGCATCAGCACGTCGAAGCTGGGCAGCGCCAACAGCATCACGTTGCTGGCCGGCGGCGGGTCGGTGAGTTTCACCGTGGCCTCGACGATCACACCCAGGGTGCCCTCCGAACCAATCATCAGCTGGCGGAAATCGTAGCCGCTGGAGTTCTTGATCAGGCCCTTGTTGAGCTCCAGCAGTTCGCCCGTGGCGGTGACCACCTTCAGTCCTGCGATCCATTCACGGGTATTGCCGTAGCGGATCACCCGGATGCCACCGGCATTGGTGGCGATGTTGCCGCCGATCGAACACGAGCCGCGTGCAGCGAAGTCCACCGGATAGATGAGGCCGTGCTCCAGCGCGGCGTTGTGCAGCGCCTCCAGCGGCATGCCGGCCTGCACCACCAGGGTGCGGTCGACGGCATCGTAATCCAGCGCCTTGTTCATCCGCTCCAGGCTCAGCACCAGCTCGCCATTGGCCGCTACCGCGCCACCGGACAGGCCGGTGCGACCACCGGACGGAACCACCGCCACACCCTCGGCCGCGCTCCAGCGCATCACTGCCTGCACTTCATCGACCGTGACCGGCAACGCGATCGCCAGCGGCGCCGGCGTCCAGCGCCGGGTCCAGTCGCGACCGTAATGCTCCAGGTCGGCAGGGTCGGTCTTCAGCTTCAGGCCGGGACAGGCCTGCTGCAACGAGGCAATGCGGGAATCGGTCATGACGGTCCAGCGCGGTGCGTGAAGAACGGGCAAGCGTGCCAGCGGCCGGGCCCAGCGTCCAGCCCTGCAACACCTTCGATAGCTGCAGTTGCAACCATTTGCGCACTGCACCATGGGCGTTGCGATCTGGCATAGTGGTCAGCCCCTGTCCCACTGGCCGTGCCGCCCCATGTCGCCGAAGAAGACCTCGTTCCCGAAGCAGGATATCCGCGTGCTGTTGCTGGAGGGGGTCAGCCAGACCGCCGTGGAGGTGTTCAGCGCCGCCGGCTACAGCCAGATCGAGGCGCACACCAAGGCGCTGCCCGAGGACGAACTGAAGGCGCGGATCGCCGAAGCGCACATCGTCGGCATCCGTTCGCGCACCCAGCTCAGCGCCGAGGTGCTGGCCGAGGCCAAGCGCCTGATCGCGGTCGGCTGCTTCTGCATCGGCACCAACCAGGTCGACCTGGATGCGGCCGAGCTGGCCGGCATTCCGGTATTCAACGCGCCCTACTCCAATACCCGCAGCGTCGCCGAGCTGGTGATCGCCGAAGCGATCATGCTGACCCGTGGCATCCCGCAGAAGAACGCCGAATGCCATCGCGGCGGCTGGTCCAAGTCGGCCAGCGGCAGCCATGAGGTGCGCGGCAAGGTGCTGGGCATCATCGGCTACGGGCATATCGGCACCCAGGTGGGCGTACTGGCCGAATCGCTGGGCATGCAGGTGATCTTCCACGACGTGGAAACCAAGCTGTCGCTGGGCAATGCCCGTGCCGCGGCCAGCCTGGATGACCTGCTGGCGCGCGCCGACATCGTCACCCTGCACGTGCCGGAGACGCCGTCCACGCAGTGGATGATCGGCGCCACCGAGCTGGCGAAGATGCGCCCTGGCGCGCACCTGATCAACGCTGCCCGCGGCACCGTGGTCGACATCGATGCGCTGGATGCTGCGCTGGCCAGCGGCCACATCAGCGGCGCTGCGCTGGACGTGTTCCCGGTCGAGCCAAAGGGCAACGGCGATATCTTCGAATCGCCGCTGACCCGCCACGACAACGTGATCCTGACCCCGCACGTGGGCGGCAGCACGCTGGAAGCGCAGGACAACATCGGCATCGAAGTGGCCGCCAAGCTGGTGCGCTACAGCGACAACGGCAGCACCCTGTCGGCGGTCAACTTCCCGGAAGTGACCCTGCCCGAACACGCCGACAGCCTGCGACTGCTGCACATCCACCAGAACGTGCCGGGCGTGCTGTCCAAGGTCAACGAGATCTTCTCGCGGCACAACGTCAACATCGACGGCCAGTTCCTGCGCACCGACCCGAAGGTCGGTTACGTGGTGATCGACATCACCGCCAGCGAGGAACAGGCCAGCGCAGTGCGCGACGAGCTGGCGGCAATTCCAGGTACGTTGCGCACGCGCATCCTGTATTGAGTGACGCGCCGCCGGGCATGGCCCGGCGGAACGCATCCGGCACCACGCCATCCACGCATGGCGTGGCTCTACTGGCAATGCGCCGTCCACGCATGGCGTGGATCTACTGGCAATGCGCCGTCCACGCATGGCGTGGATCTACTGGCAATGCGCTATCCACGCATGGCGTGGATCTACTGGTGGGGCAATTCCCTGGTAGATCCACGCCATGCGTGGATGGGTTTTCTCAGAACCTTGCCGCGTGCAGATTCTTGTAGAAGTCCCAGTGAATCAGGATCCTGTCATGGGCAGACAAAAAAAGGGTGTCTACGAAATCCAGCTCGTCTGCATGTATTAGCCAGTCCTCCAGGCAAGCATCCAGCGCAGGAACCGCGTCGTCTGCCTGAATGATGGTCAACACGGCGCTGGGAACCAGCCCGATGGCCGCTGCCGTCGCTCTCAGCTCATGCCCCAAGCGCTCGCGAGCAACCCCGGTCGTTTCCAGACGCTGTGAAATCCGCCCCCAGTCAATGGAGGTGACCACCGGCAACGTCGCCTTGATCAGCGCGAGCGCGGCCTGTTCCTTCGCCTCCTCGCAAGCATGGGCCGCAATGAACGCCGTGCAGGATTCGGAAAACATCAGCGGGCCAGCCACCGCCGCGCCATGCGCTGCATTGATTCGTCCGACTGCGGATCACTGGCGACCTCGGCCACCGGGCGCCAGGCCAACTCCAGCGACTCTTCGCTGAGCACGAAATCCTCTCCGCCCAGCGCACGGATCACGAAACGCACGTCGTAGTGCCAGTGCCCCGGCACGTCTTTGCGTTCCGGAATCCAATGCTTGTCCAGGTCGAAGATCGCCGGATCGTCCAGCACCAGTCCGGTCAGGCCGGACTCCTCTTCGGCCTCCTTCAGCGCCACCCGGGCCAGGTCGCGGTCGCCGTCGGCGTGGCCACCCAGCTGCAGCCAGCGCTGCAGCTTGCGATGGTGGGTCAGCAGCAGGCGCTGGCCGTCTGCGCTGACCAGCCAGCAGCTGGCGGTGAAATGGCCTGCCAGCCGCTCGCGGCGGAAAGCATCTTCTACATCGTCGATCAATGTGCCGAATTCGGCAGCCAAGGCGTCGTGGGCGGGTTCTTTGTGCGCATAGTCATGCAGCAGGGTGCGCAGGTGATCGTCAAGCACGGCAAGGGATTCGGTGGTTTCGCTCATGAATGCGGGGTGCCCGGAAAAATACCGGCCATTATCGCCGCTCATTGTTGCGTTTGCGCTTGTGCGGTGCCTTCAGCATTGGCTAAGGTACAGCGGGCCGTTTGCGCGGCCTTCACCATTCGGGCCGCTGGCAATGTACCGGCAGCCCTCCCAATCCGATCATCAGGAAGTACTGCATGCTGAAAGCTCTGTTGAGGGTCAAGCCGGTCGAACCGGCCGGGCACGTCGATGCCGGCGAACCCATCGAAGGCAGCCTGGATGGCGAAGCCACGTTGAAACGGACCCTCACGGCGAAACACCTCATCATGCTTGGCATTGGTGCGGTGATCGGCGCAGGTATTTTCGTCCTCACCGGCCAGGCCGCGGCCAACCACGCCGGTCCGGCGGTGATGCTGTCGTTCGTGTTCGCCGGCATCGCCTGCGCGCTGGCCGGCCTGTGCTACGCCGAATTCGCAGCGATGATGCCGGTCTCCGGCAGCGCCTACTCCTACTCCTATGCCACCCTCGGCGAAGGCATGGCCTGGTTCATCGGCTGGTGCCTGGTGCTGGAGTACCTGTTCGCCTCGGCCTCGGTCGCGGTGGGCTGGTCGGCGTACCTGATCAGCTTCATCACCACCACCCTGCACATGCCGTTCCCGGATGCGCTGAGTGCGGCGCCGATCGCCTGGAACGGGCACGAGTTCGCCGCCTCCGGCAAGCTGTTCAACCTGCCGGCGGTGCTGATCGTGGCGGCGGTGACCGGCCTGCTGTACGTGGGCGTGACCCAGTCTGCGTTCGTCAATGCGATAATTGTTGCCATCAAGGTGTTCGTGATCTGCCTGTTCGTGGGCATCGGCGCGGCCCACGTGGACCCGGCCAACTGGCACCCGTTCATCCCGGAAAACACCGGCGTGTCCGGCGAGTTCGGCTGGAGCGGCGTGTTCCGCGCGGCCACCATCGTGTTCTTCGCCTACATCGGCTTCGATGCGGTCTCCACCGCCGCCGGTGAAACCAAGGACCCGCAGCGCAACATGCCGATCGGCCTGCTCGGCTCGCTGGCGGTCTGCACCATCGTCTACATCATCGTCTGCGCGGTGCTGACCGGCATGCTGCCGTACCACCTGCTGGGCACCGACAAGCCGGTGGCCACCGCGCTGGAAGCCTACCCGAGCCTGTCCTGGCTGAAGACCGCCGTGGAAATCGGCGCGATTGCCGGCCTGTCCTCGGTGGTGCTGGTGATGATGATGGGCCAGACCCGCATCGCTTACACCATCTCGCGCGACGGCCTGCTGCCCAAGGTGTTCGGCAAGGTCCACAAGCGCTTCCGCACGCCGTACTGGGCCACGATCGTGGTCGGCGTGGTCGCCGCCTCGCTGGCCGGCCTGGTGCCGCTGAACGTGCTCGGCGAACTGGTGTCGATGGGTACCCTGCTGGCCTTCGCCACGGTCTGCGTGGGCGTGCTGATCCTGCGCTACAGCCGCCCGGAGCTGCACCGTCCGTTCCGCGTGCCGATGGTGTGGGTGATCTGCCCGCTGGGCGCGCTGTCGTGCCTGTTCCTGTTCTGGCAGGCGTTCGTGGTGCACTGGCACCTGTTCGTGGGCTGGACCCTGCTGGGCCTGCTGATCTACTTCGGCTACGGCATCCGCCACAGCAAGCTGGCCAAGTCGCCCTGATCCTCCCGACGGGCTGGCCACTGCGCCGGCCCGTCGATATCCGCAAGCATTTCCGCCCGCGCCCCGTCACCGGGCGCATCGCACAAGACCACCACACATGTTCAAGCAACTGTGGGCTACCAAGCACCCGCACGCCGCCCATGAAGACGCCAATGGCCTGAGCCTGCGTCGCCACCTCGGCCCCTGGGGCCTGACCGCGCTGGGCATCGGCGCGGTGATCGGCGGCGGCATCTTCGTCATCACCGGCCAGGCCGCCGCCAACCACGCCGGCCCGGCCATCATGCTGTCGTTCGTGCTGGCCGCGATCTGCTGCGCCTTCTGCGCCCTGGCCTATGCCGAGTTCGCGGCGATGGTGCCGGTCTCCGGCAGCGCCTATACCTATACCTACGCCACCTTCGGCGAGCTCTCGGCCTGGTTCATCGGCTGGATGCTGGTGCTCGAGTACGGCGTCTCCGCCTCGGCGGTGGCGGTCAGCTGGACCGGCTATTTCCTCAGCCTGCTCAGCCATTTCGACATCCATCTACCAGCAGCGCTGGTCAGTGCCCCATTGGACGCGCAGCTGCGCCCGACCGGTGCCATCGCCAACATTCCCGCCGCGATCCTGGTATTGCTGCTGACCTGGTTGTGCTACGTCGGCATCAGCAAATCGTCGGCGATGAACATGGCCATGGTCATCCTCAAGACCGGCCTGATCGTGCTGGTGATCGTGGTCGGCTGGAAGTACGTGGACACCAGCAACTGGACCCCGTTCATCCCGGCCAACGAAGGCCCCGGCAAGTACGGCATGGAAGGCGTCCTGCGCGGCGCGGCGATGGTGTTCTTCGCCTACATCGGCTTCGAAGCGGTATCGGTGGCTGCGCAGGAATCACACAAGCCGCAGCGCGACATGCCGATCGGCATGATGCTGTCGCTGGTGATCTGCACGGTGCTTTACATCGCGATGGCTGCGGTCATGACCGGCCTGGTGCCCTACCAGCTGCTGGGCACCGATGAGCCGGTGGTGACCGCCGTGGCCGCGCATCCGCAGCTGGGCTGGTTGCGGGTGGTGGTGGAGATCGGTGCATTGATCGGCCTGTCCTCGGTGGTGCTGGTGATGATCATCGGCCAGCCGCGCATTTTCATGATCATGGGGCGCGACGGCCTGTTGCCGCCGGTGTTCACCAAGATCCACCCGAAGTACCGCACGCCGCATATCAACACGGTCATCACCGGCATCGGCATCGCCCTGCTGGCGGCGCTGTTCCCGCTGGACATCCTCGGTGAACTGACCTCGATGGGCACGCTGATCGCCTTCGCCGCGGTCTGTGCTGGTGTACTGATCCTGCGCCGCACACAGCCGGACCTGCCGCGTCCGTTCCGTATCCGGGGCGCGTGGCTGGTCTGCAGCCTGGGCGTGCTGAGCTGCCTGGCGCTGCTGTCGGCGATGACGCTGCACAACTGGATGCTGATGGGCGTGTGGACGTTTGTCGGCTTCGTGATCTACTTCTTCTACGGGTTCAAGCACAGCCGTCTG
>NZ_QAIJ01000301.1:6375-13032 GCF_003060985.1 Stenotrophomonas sp. HMWF023 | reverse complement strand
CCCGCCTTTGAAGCCAGAGCAACGGCACCGGCGGGTCTGAGGGTTTGGCGGGGAGGGGGTGAGATTGCGGGGGACGCTGCAAGTACGTCCCTGTAAGCTCGGTCGCCGCATCCATGCGGCTCACGCCCCCGCAATCTCACCCCTCCCCGCCTTCGACAGGTCCACGCAGCTGTCGGTAGATCCACGCCATGCGTGGATGAAGCGTTCCCGGAAATGAATGCTCGGGGACGAATCTGCTGTAGAGCGGAGCCATGCTCCGCTCCGAGCAAGCGCAGCGAAGCGACCCGCTTCTGCTCTTACTTCTTCATTCCTTGGCTGAGACGCACGGAACCTGTCCGTGGCTGGTCGGGTGGGCTGCGCAGGGGTGTCCGCGGCATGGATGCCGCGGCCAAGCCCCCATGGACGGGTTCACGGCGTCCCCTGCACAGCCCACCCGACCGGCCAACCCACGGAATCTGCTTCTGACGCCAGCCACGAGGGGCTCAGCCGTTGGCCGAATCCAGTAAAATCGCCCCCATGAACACCCCCACCTTCCCCTACGACACCGCGCGCCTGAGCGAACTGGCCCAGCTGCTGATCGACAACGTCCGCGAACTGGCCCAGGCCGGCTGGACCCCGGCCACCAGCAGCAACTTCTCCCACCGCCTGGATGACCGCCACGCCGCGATCACCGTGTCCGGCAAGGACAAGGGCCGCTTGATCGAAGACGACATCATGGTGGTGGACTTCGACGGCAAGGCCGTTGGCCGGCCGCTGCGCCCCTCCGCCGAAACCCTGCTGCACACCCAGCTGTACCGCCGCTTCCCCGAGATCGGCTGCGTGCTGCATACCCACTCGCCGGTGCAGACCATCGCCTCGCGCCTGTACGCGCCGCAGGGGCATATCCGGGTGGAGGGCTACGAACTGCTGAAGGCCTTCGCCGGCAACAGCACCCACGAGATGGCCATCGACATCCCGGTGTTTGCCAACACCCAGGACATGGACGTGCTGTCGGCCCAGGTCGACGCCCTGCTCGACACGCAGACCCTGTGGGGCTACCTGATCGACGGCCACGGCCTGTACGCCTGGGGTCGCGACATGGCCGAGGCGCGCCGGCACATGGAAGCGTTCGAGTTCCTGCTGCACTGCGAGCTGGAGCTGCGCAAGCTGCGCCGCTGAAGTTTCCGGTAAGGCCAGATGCCATTCTGGAATCTGGCCATCGACGCCACCCTGCTACCCTGTCCTCCCCCCAAGACGTTCAAGCTGCCGCCATGAGCCGACTGCGCATCTACGACGACACCCGCCCCGAATCGCCGCTGCTGGACAGCCAGGACGGCGCGATCATCGCTGCCGAACTGCAGAAGATCGGCGTCACCTTTGAACGCTGGCAGGCCACAGCGCCGGTCGCCCCGGGCGCGAGCCAGGACGAGGTGTTTGCTGCCTACCGCGCCGACATCGACCGCCTGGTCGCCGAGCGCGGCTTCAAGAGCGTGGACGTGGCCTCGATCGCGCCGGACAACCCGAACCGCGCCGAGCTGAGGAAGAAGTTCCTCGACGAACACTTCCACAAGGAAGACGAAGTGCGCTTCTTTGTCGCCGGCTCGGGCCTGTTCACCCTGCACGTGGGCGACAAGGTCTACGAGATCGAGTGCGTGAAGGATGACCTGATCGCCGTGCCCGACGGCACCACCCACTGGTTCGACATGGGCGATGAGCCCAGCTTCGTGGCGATCCGCTTCTTCACCGAGCCGGATGGCTGGGTCGGTCACTTCACCGGCACCGACATCGCGCAGAAATTCCCCCGTTACATTCCGACCCAGGCGTCCTGATCAATGCAGCCCCGCGTCATCCTGACCGACATCGAAGGCACCACCAGCAGCATCTCGTTCGTCAAGAACGTACTGTTCCCGTACGCACGCCAGGCGCTGCCCGGCTTCGTCGCCGAACATGGCCAGCAACCGGAGGTGCGTCGCTGGCTGGACGCCGTCGCCACCGAGATCGGCGGCGCCTGCCAGGACAGCCTGGTGGCCGAGACGCTGCAGGGCTGGATCGACCAGGACCGCAAGCACACCGCACTGAAGGCCCTGCAGGGACTGATCTGGGACGCGGGCTACCGCCGTGGCGACTACACCGCGCACTTCTACCCTGAAGTGGCGCCGGTGTTGAAGGGCTGGCACGCCTCGGGCCTGCCGTTGTATGTGTACTCCTCCGGCTCGGTGCCGGCGCAGAAGCTGTTCTTCGGCTTCAGCGATGCCGGTGACCTCAGTCCGCTGGTGTCGGGCTGGTTCGATACCGAAGTCGGTGGCAAGCGCGAGGCCGACAGCTATCGCCACATCGTGCAGGCCATCGGCGTTCCCGCTGGCGAGATCCTGTTCCTGTCCGACGTGGTCGAGGAACTGGACGCCGCCCGCGACGCCGGCCTGCAGACGCGTCTGATCGATCGTCTGGACGACTACCCGATGCCGCGCGTCGGCGCAGCCGCCAACGGCCATGATCGCGTCGAGAACTTCCAGCAGATCCAGCTGTAAGCGCGGCCCGCCGATGGGCTCTGCGGCATCGGCTACCGGGTACCGCTCTTGGTAGATGCCAACCTTGGTTGGCATACGGCCGATGTGTCAACCAAGGTTGACACCTACCAGAACGTGGTTCAGCCCCCCTCAACGATCGTTGAGGGTGCGCACCTTCAACGCCTCGCGCAGCGCAGTCAGGTCCACCGGGCCACGCACGGCGATGTCACGGGTTTCGCCCGGCAGCAGGTCCAGCAGGTTGTCTTCCACCTGCACGTCGAGCGCGCCGAAATCGATCCAGGCCGCGCGCACCAGCACAGCGCTCTGCAGCCGCAGGCGGTAGTGGTCACCGTCGATCGCCAGCGTTGATTTCAGCTGCTGGCGTGGCAGCACCTGGTCCTTGGCTTCGACGAATCCGACCACCTGCCGCGCCGTCACCTTGCCGTCCTGCAGCAGCTCGAACACCGCTACTGTCCGCGCCGGATCGGCGCCAGCCAAGAGCTCGGCATCGGTGTAGTTGCCGATGTCGGTCACCCCGGCAGCGACCAGCGTCACCGCCTGCTCGCGACGGCGCAGCACCTTGCCTTCCACGTCCATCACCCGCAGGCGCCAGCGTGCATCCAATGCCGCGGCTTGGTCATTGATCACGCGCACGCGTGTCCTGCCCTCATCGCGCAACGCCGCCACGGTGACCGGCGCGAAGAAGCGGCGTGCTGCGAAGTGCAGCGCCTTCCAGCGGCCGAAGTAGTCGACGCTCGACCACGAGGCACCTGGCCAGACGTCGTTGAGCTGCCAGTACAGCGATCCCATCGTGTACGGCCGCGAAGCGCGATGGTGCAACGCCGCCAGGGCGATGCCATCGGCCTGCATCACCTGGCTCAGATAGACGAAGTCCTCGAAGTCCTTCGGCGTGCCGTAGCCCAGCTCGATGTAATGCAGCAGGCGCGTATTGCCCTCGCCGGCCATGAATTTCTGGTGCGCGCGGATCACCGGACTGTCGATGCGCTGCTCGGCACGGGTGGCAATCTGGTCCACCGTTGCCACCGCAGGCCAGGCCTGCAGGCCGTACTCGGACATGAAGCGCGGGGTCTCGCGCAGATAGGCCTGCACCGGCAGCGCTGGATTGCCCCACACCTGCCAGTAGTGCTTGTCACCGCGGGTGGAGTCGTTGGCCTTCTCGTCCAGATCGTTGCTGGGCGAGCTGGACCAGTACGGCACACCCAGCCCGTCTTCGCCCACCACCTGGCGCAGGTCGTTGCCGAACAGGTCAACGTAACCCTGCCAGACCTTCGCTGCGAACGCCGGATCGGCGGACTTCAGGTCGCGGCCATGGCCCCAATCCTTCCACGCCGTTTCTTCTTCGTTGTTGCCACACCACAGCACGATGCTGGGATGGTGGCGCAGGCGGCGCACGTTGTCGCGCGCCTCGGCGACCACGCTGGCGCGGAATGCCGGGTCGTAACCGGGCTGCATGCCGCCGCCGAACATGAAGTCCTGCCAGACCAGCAGGCCCAGTTCGTCGGCGATATCGAAGAACGCATCGTCTTCGTAGTAGCCGCCACCCCAGTTGCGCAGCATGTTCATGTTGGCATCGCGCGCGGCGACCAGCACCTGGCGCAGTCGCGCAGCATCAACACGCGCGGGGAAGGCGTCGAACGGGATCACGTTCGCGCCCTTGGCGAAGATCGGCACACCGTTGATGACGAAGGCGAAGCCCTGCCCTCCCTTGCCGTCCTGCTCACGGCGTAGCTCGACCGTGCGCAGACCGATGCGCTGCTCGCGCTTCAACGTGGAATCGACACCACCGTCGAGCGAGGCCAGCACGGTGTAACGATCCTGCGCACCGTGACCGACCGGCCACCAGCGCCGCGGCTTGGCCAGTTCAACCGGCACCTCCACGCTGTTCTGGCCGGGCTTCAGCTCGACCGTGCGCTGCATCCTTGCGACGCTGCGGCCATCAGGATCACGCACCTCAACGTCCACCGCAACGGGACCGGCTACCGCGCCCTGCTCCACCTGCAGCAGCACGGCCAGCGTTGCCTTTTCCACGTCAAGCGCATCAGTGCGTACGGCCAGGTCGGTCAACCGATGCCCATCCCATGCCTGCAGGTCAACGCCACGCCAGACACCGGCCGTGACGTAGCGCGGACCCCAGTCCCAGCCGAAGTGGTAGGCCGGCTTGCGCGCGAAGTTGCCGACCATCGCGTCCTTGGGTTCATCGCCGTAAGGCGAAGGATAATTTCCGGCGATTTTGTACGGCATCGCCTGCACGCCCGGCAGCAGCGTGCGGATCGGCGAACGGAACACGATCTGCAGCTCATTGCCCTTCGCTCGCAGGCGACCTTCGACGCGGGCGCGCCATGTGCGGTGCGCATTGTCGGCACGCAGCAGCGGCTTGCCGTTGAGCTTCACCTCGGCATAGGTATCCAGGCCATCGAAGCGCAGCTCGGCGTTGGGCCTGGCCAAGGTGACGGCGTCCACATCGAAACGGGCCCGGTACTCCCAGTCCGCCAGGCCTATCCACTGCAGTTCGGCTTCGGGCGCGCCGACATAGGGATCGCGGATCAGCTCGTGCGCCAGCAGATCGGTATGCACGCTGCCCGGCACCGTGGCCGCACGCCATTGCTGCAAGCCCGGATGCGCCGCGCCCTGCGCGTCACCGGGCAGCAGGCGGAATTCCCATTGCGCCTGCAGTGGGGCGGCGGTTGCAGGGAATGCGGTCGCCGCGATCAGCAGCAGGAGCAGACGGACAACGAGGGGAAGGCGATGCACGTGATGCTCCTGTTCTAGCGCCGGGCCATGCCCGGCGTACCTTCATCAACGAACGACGTTCAGCACTTCGTAGCAGGCGCCCATGGTGTGGTAATCGACCTTGCCAGCCGGGCTCTTCTCATCGCTGTACTTGCGGTTGTCAGCGTCGAGGATGCGGAACCACGCGCCGTACCGATGGTCGACGAAGTGCCCCCACGAGTACGACCAGATACGGTCGTACCACTGCCAATAGCGGTCATCGCCGGTGCGTTTGGCCATCAACGCGGCGGTGGCCAGCGTCTCGGCCTGCACCCAGAAGTACTTGTCGTCGTCGCAGACGAAGCTGTCGCCGCCGATCGGCGCGCCGTCCATGCCAGGCTGGCGGCGCGACTCCGGTGCGAAGCCGTAGTACAGGCCGCCGCGTGCCTCGTCCCAGCTGCGCTCCACGGCCACATCGAACAGATGCTGCGCGGTCGGCACCAGCCAGTCGGCCTGCACGTGGCGGTCCAGGATCAGCAGCAGCTTGGCCCACTCGGTCTGGTGGCCGGGCTGGAAGCCCCATGGCCGGAACAGATGCTTGGGATCGTCCAGGTTGTAGTCCCAGTCGATGTTCCAGTTGACGTCGTAGTGCTCCCAGACCAGACCGCCGGCCTTGGCCGCCTGTCGGCGGGTCATGTTGTCGCCCAGCTGCAGCGCGCGCTCGACATAGCGCTGCTCACCACTGGCCTCGAATGCAGCCAGCATCGCCTCGCACATATGCATGTTGGCGTTCTGGCCACGGTAACCGGTGAAGTTCCACTGGCCGTCGGCCTCGTCCCTGTACAGGCCGTGCTCGGCTTCCCAGAAGCGCGCTTCCAACAGCTGCCAGGTCTCGTCCATCCACGTGCGGGCTTCTTCGATACCCGCCTTCAATGCACAGCTGTAGGCCAGCAGCACGAAGGCCACGCCGTAGCAGTGGTTCATGTCATCCTCGATCACGCCATCGCGCAGGGTCCAGGCGTAGCCGCCCGTAGCCGGGTTGCGATGCACCTCGCGCAGGTAGCGCACGCCGTGCTCGACCGCATCGCGATACTCGGCATTGCCGAATTCGCGGTAGGCCATGGCGTAGTTGAAGACGAAACGGGTGCTGCTCACCAGGTGGCGATGGCTGGCATCGTAGATGCTGCCGTCGTCACGGAAGTAGTGGAAGAAGCCGCCCTTCGGGTCGATGCAGCGCGGGTGGTAGAACGCCATCGTGTCGGCGATGTGCGCGCGCAGGAAAGCGGGGGAACGGAAATCGGGCGAGGTGCTCATGCGGGAAGATCCTGTGCCTGCAGCAGCTGCTGCACTTCATCGAACGAGGGCATCGCAGCGAACGCGCCCTTGCGTGTCACCGCCAGTGCGCCAACGGCAGCGCCGAAGCGCAGCGTGGCGGCGATCG
>NZ_QAIJ01000301.1:0-6365 GCF_003060985.1 Stenotrophomonas sp. HMWF023 | reverse complement strand
CCGCCCCACCCCGCTCCAGCAGCCCGACCAGCACGCCACCAACAAAGGCGTCACCGGCTGCGGTGGTGTCCACGGTGGGGACGCGGAAGCTGGTGACCTTGCCCTGCGTCTCGCGGGTGTACCAATGCAGCGTGGCGGCGCCGTCGGTGATGATCACCCAACGCGCCTGCGCGGCCAGCAGGCGCCGCAGCACCAGTGCCTCGCCGTCATCGCCGAGCGGTGCCGCCAGGTACTCCAGTTCCTCGCGCGACAGCTTGACCAGGTCGGCGCGTTCCAGCGCCTGCCACAACCGCGGTGTCGGGTCGACATCGGCCGGCCACAGCGCCGGACGCAGGTTGAGATCCAGGCTGACCACTGCGCCGGCCGTGCGCGCGCGGTCCATGCCGGCGAACGTCGCTTCGGCGATATCTGCTTCGGTCAGGCTGTTGGAACAGACATGGAAACACTGCGCGCCATCGAAGCAGCCTGCCTGGAAGTCGCTGTCACGGAACAGCAGGTCGGCGGCAGGCGGACGGTAAAAGCTGAAGCTGCGTTCGCCGCCCGCGTCCAGTGCCACGAAGGCCAGCGCGGTCTTGGCCGCGTCGGTACGCACGATGTAGTCGGTGCCGACGCCGTGTTCGCTCAGGCTCTCTGCCAGGAAGTCGCCGAACATGTCGCGGCCAAGCATGCCGACGAACTGGGTCTTCGCGCCCAGCCGTGCAGCGGCCACCGCGACGTTGGCCGGTGCACCGCCGGCGTACTGCAGGAACGCGCGCGGGGTATCGGCCGAGGCCGGCGGCTGCGCTAGTAGATCGATCAAAATTTCGCCGAAGCAGACGATGGAACCCATTTTCGACTCAGCCTCCCTGCGTGCCGGCAGCCGGCGCGCGGGCGCCGACCAGTCCGTAGAAAATGATGTAGCCGTAGCACAGCAGCGGCAGGATGAAGCTGGCCTGCACGCCGACGTGGTCGGCCAGGACGCCCTGCAGGTAAGGCACCACGGCGCCACCGACGATGGCCATGATCAGCAGGCTCGAGCCCTTGCTGGTCAGCGGGCCCAGGCGCTCGATGCTGAGCGCGAAGATGGTCGGGAACATGATCGAATTGAACAGGCCGATCGCTACCACCGAGTACAGCGCGACGTTGCCGGAGGTCATCATGGTCAGCGTCAGCAGGCCGACATTGACCAGCGCGAAGATCGCCAGCAGTCGGCTCGGCGAGAAGCGCGCCAGCAGCGCCGAACCGGCGAAGCGACCGATCATCGCCATCGTCCAGTAGGCCGACACATAGTGGGTGGCTTCCTGCTCGCTGAAGCCGCCGATGGTGGGCATCGACAGGTAGTTGACCAGGAAGCTGCCGATCGATACTTCAGCGCCGACGTAGAAGAAGATGCCGAGCACGCCCAGCAGCAGATGGCGCTTGCGCAATGCATCGAAATAGCTGTGCTGGTGGCCGTGGTCGGCCTGCTCGGTGGTGTCGTTCAGCGCCGGCAGGCGGAACAGGAACACGAACAATGCCAGCAGCACCAGCGCAATGGCCAGGCCCACGTAGGGGCCCTGCACCGCGTGCGCCTCGGCGGTACGGTAGGCAAGCTGTTCGGCGGCCGGCAGCGCAGCAATCTGCTCACCGCTCATGGCCGTGTTGGACAGGATCAGCATGCCGCCGAAGATCGGCGCAATGGCCGTACCCAGCGAGTTCAACGCCTGTGCCAGGGTCAGGCGGCTGGAACTGGTCTGCTCAGGGCCAAGCAGCGCCACATACGGGTTGGCCGCGACCTGCAGCACGGTGATGCCGGTGGCCAGCACGAACAACGCACCGAGGAAGGCGCCATAGACGCGCAGCTCAGCGGCCGGCCAGAAGCCCAGCGCGCCGATGCCGGCGATCACCAGACCGGCCACGATGCCCTTCTTGTAACCCAGCGCTGCCACCAGCCGCCCGGCCGGCAACGACATCAGGAAGTAGGTGCCGAAGAAGGTGAACTGCACCAGCATCGCCTTGGCGTAGTTCAGTTCGAACACCGCCTTCAGATGCGGAATCAGGATGTCATTGAGGCAGGTCAGGAAGCCCCACATGAAGAAGATGGTGGTGACCACGGCCAGCGCCTTGCCGTTGGTGACGGCAGGCTGGTTGCCCGGGGAACCCGATGGGCGGGGCGTTGCGGAGATCGGCATGCGGTACGCGCCTCGATGCGCGAAAGGTCGTTGGTGCGTGGAAGGGTGCAATCAGTTCAGCAGCAGAGCATCAGTTCGGACGTGCGGCACTGCTTTCGCGGATGCGCAACTGTACCGGGGCGACCGTGCGCCGTGGTGGCGCATCCGGTTCCTCCAGTCGTTGCAGCAGCAGGGACGCCGCCTGCCGGCCGCGCTCGCGCGGGTCGGCGGTCAAGGTGGTCAGCGGCGGCACGGCAACCGACGCTTCGGAAATGTCGTCGAAGCCGGTCACCGCGAAGTCACCGCCAGGACGGATGCCGCGCGAGTTGAGGCCCAGCATCAGGCCCAGCGCGACGGTGTCGTTGTAGCAGACCGCCGCGCTCGGCCGATGGCCATCGACGAACAGTTCGTCGGTGCGCGCGGCCGCTTCCAGGCGGTTGGGTGCCGATTCGATCATCCAGCCCGGCGGCAGCGCCAGCCCGGCTTCGGCCAGTGCCTGCTGGAAGCCAGCGCGACGCTGGTGGCAGGAACTCGATGCCGCGTGCCCACCGAAGAACGCGATCTGGCGATGGCCGCGCTCGATCAGGTGGCGGGTGGCCAGGTAGGCGCCATGCTGGTTGTCCAGGGTCAGGAAGTCCCACTCGGCGCCGTCCAGTTCACGGTTGAACAGCAATACGTTGGCATTGGCACCCAGCGCCTGCCGCAGCAGCGTGGCATCGCTGCCTTCGGCCGGTGACAGGATCAGGCCTGCAGGCGTGTGCTCCATCAACGTGGACAGCACCGCCTGCTGGCGCTCGGGTGACTCGCCGGTACTGCCGAGCAGGGTCACGTAGCCGCGCCCACCCAGTGCCTCGTCCACACCGGAGGCGAATTCGGCGAAGAACGGGTTGGACAGATCGTTGATGACCAGGGCGATGCTGGACGATGTGCGTCGCCGCAGGTTCGCCGCAGCGCGGTTGTAGACATAACGCTGGCGGCGAAGCTCAGCCTCCACCCGGGCACGCGTATCGACGTTGACCAAGGGGCTGCCGCGCAGCACCAGCGACACGGTCGCGCGCGAAACGCCGATGGCACGGGCGATGTCGGTCACCGTCACCGCCTTGCCGGAACGCTTGCTGGAACTGTCGCCGTTGTCGTTCATCGTCTTCCCGCACTCCGATGGATGCTCAAGCCTAATGGATCGCGGCCCTGTCGTGCCGTGCCGTTCGCTGGGTTGCCTCGAACGGCACAGCCCGGCTCAGTGCAGCTGGCTGCCTGGTGCCGCACACCAGGACACCGGCAGATCCTTCACCGCCGTGCCCCAGCCCTGCGTGGGCGCCGTGCCATCGAGGGCGAAACGCAGCTTCGGGCCCTGCTGCAGCTGGTTCCAGCCCAGCCATACCGGCGCATGTGCCTGGCCATCGACCTGCACGCCCTGCACGTACTGCAGGCGGCGGCCATCGGCGCCAGGCGCCTCGATGCGCAGGGTGCGGCCATTGCCCAGCTCGACCTCGACCTTGGCAAAGCGCGGCGTGTGCAGCAGGAACTCGCCGCTGCCCGGCACCGCCGGGTACACGCCGATCGCACTGAACAGGTACCAGGCCGACATCGTGCCGAGGTCATCGTTGCCGGTCACGCCGTTGGGCGCATTGGTGAACAGCTGCTGCGCAGCACGCACCACCGCGGCGGTCTTCCACGGCTGGCCGATCAGCGTGTACAGCCACGGCGAATGCAGGTCAGGCTCGTTGTTGGGGTTGTAGCGGAACTGGTTGTAGTAGCTGTACGGCCCGACCACCCATTCCTTGCGGGCGGCATTGAGCGGGTCGGCCTGCAGCGCATCCATCGCGAAGAAGGCATCCAGGCGGCGGCCCGCCTGTTCGCGGCCGTCCATCGCTTCGACCAGGCCCGGCACGTCCTGCTGCGCCAGCCACTGGTACTGCCAAGCCGTGCCTTCATGGAAACCATGGTGCGAGCGCGGGCTGTAGTGGCCATCGGCCGGGGTGTACCACTGGCCATCCTCGGTACGCGGACGCGGGAAACCGGTGAAGCCGGTCTCGGCATCACGCACCTGCGGGTCCCACACCTTGCGCCAGTTGCGACCGCGCTCACGCAGCGTCGCCGCGTCCTGCGCATGGCCGAGGCCATCGGCCATCTGCGAAAGCGCACAGTCGGCCAGCGCGTATTCCAAGGTAGCCGAACCACCGTGGTGCGGATCAACGTCCATGCCCTTGGACGGGAACGCGCGGTCGTAGACCACGTAGCCCTTGTCCAGATAGGTTGGATTGCCGGAACGGCCGGCCATGCGCGAGTTCAGCGGCGGCGTGCCGAAGGCATTGCGGCGCAGCGCGTCCCATGCCTGCGATTCACGGCCTTTGAGCGCACCGAAGCGCCACAGGTCGACCATGAACGGGGTGACCGGATCACCGGTCATGATGTTGGTCTCGAAGTTGGCATAGCCCCAGCGCGGCAACCAGCCACCCTGCTCGTCGATCGCCAGCAGAGTACGGCCGATGTCGCGCGCCACGTCCGGACGTGTCAGCGCCAGCCACTGGTTCTGTGCGCGGTAGGTGTCCCACAGCGAGAAGTACTCGTAGTAGGTCCAGCCATCGGCGCGATGGATGCCATCGTCATAGCCACGGTAGCGGCCATCGGCATCGTTGCCGGTCATCGGCTGCAGCAGTGCGTGATAGACCGCGCTGTAGAACACGGTCCGATCGTCGGCAGTGCCGCCCTGCACACGCACCCGGCCCAGCTGCTCCCGCCAGGACTGCTGCGACAGCGCACGCATGCGGTCGAAGCCGAGCAGCGCCCCGCCCTGCATGCCCTCGGCGCGCAGGTTGGTGCGTGCACCTTCGGCGTCCACATGCGAAATCGCGCTGACGGCAGTAACCGATTGGCCCTTGGCCAGGTCGAAGCTGAGCCACGCGCCATTCGGCTTCTGCTCGCCTTCCATGCTGTGGCGTGCGCCCGGCAGGCCACCGCCCTCGCCCCAGGTGCCATGCGCCTTGAACGGGCGGTCGAACTCGATACGGAACCAGGTGGTGTACTGATGGCCACCACAGAAGCTCTTGGTGACCAGCTTGCCTTCGACCACGCGGTCGCCGACCACATCGACCACGCTGCCGATCACCGAGTGGCGTTCGTTGGCCTGGCCGACATTGACCAGCACGTGGCCATCACCCTTGCCTTGGCTGAAGGTGTAACGCTCGGCAGCCGCGCGGGTACGCGCCGTCGCTTCGGCGTCGATTCCGCCATAGCTGGTCAGACGCACCTTGTAGTAGCCGGCCTGGCCGATTTCGCCGTCATGGGTATAGGCCGAGGCATACGCCTTGTGATCGAACTGCTTGGGGTTGGCGGTATCGAAGTCGCCCCCGGGGCCGATGCTGCCCGTCACCGGCAGCACCGAGACCTGCCCGCCCTGCTCCCAGCAACCGGCGCCGGACAGGAAGGAGTGGCCGAAGCCGCGGATCTTGTCGTCGTCGTAGCGCCAGCCCGAATAGTGGCTGCCGATCGGGCTGACCTGGATCAGGCCGAACGGCGCCGAAGCACCGGGGAAGGTGTTGCCGTCATCCTTGCTGCCGATGAAGGTGTTGACCTCGCGCTCCAGCGCGGCCGGTGCGGCCTGCAGCCAGGGCGTCACCGCGAGCGCCAGCAGGCAGGCGATGCGGGCCAGGGGCCGATGGGACAGTGCCGACAGGCGGCGGGCGGGACGGCGGTGGGACAACCTGGTCACGGGCAGGACTCCTTGGCGGCAGGGCGGCAGCGAAGACCGGCGGCACAGGCCGAGCCCTCGTTTCCATCGGTACAAATCCGCACCCCGGCGGATTTAGATCGATTCAAGTAGAGCATGGGAATTTCGCCCAATGCATTCTGCGGCGCAGCATGAGGGGGGGCTTCGGCCGGGCTGCGCCCGGCACCCGCAGAGGCCGGAGCAAGGGCAGAAGCAGACTGCCGGGGTGGGCAGGGCGGTGTGGGTATGCAGGACACGCCGTAAACCCATCCATGGGGGCTCGATGGCGCCATCCATGGCGCCAACGGTCCTGCATACCCACACCGCCCCACCCCTGACAGTTTCCTGATGTCTGGTAGATCCACGCCGTGCGTGGATGGATGTTCCTACCGATTTCGAAATCATCGAATGGATTGGATTTCATCCACGCATGGCGTGGATCTACGTGTCGACCAAGATCGACACCCACCAGGAGCACTCCATGCCATTCCGGCAGATCGCGGAACCTGTCGAAGGCGGGGTGGGTC